>NZ_JBHYCW010000027.1:0-47196 GCF_051861365.1 Sediminibacterium sp.
CAGAACCGCGGGCTCCAATATGCCCAATGGTTATTAGATAACAAAAAAGGTCAACCTTTTTTATGTAATTGACATCTCTTCTGTTACTTCCTTATTCTTGGTTTGGAATTCGATGGAAGTTCTTCTAGCCTGTAAGCCAATGAATACTTGTCCGTCGAACAGTAATTGCTGTACTTGAACAGTAGCAGATGCATTGTATTTTACTCCGAAACGAACCGGAATAAAAGTACCTGCAGCTCCTCCGAAAAATTCTCCGGGTAATAAGGAAACGGGTAATTGTAAATAATCATTACCACTCACGTTACCGGTAACTGTGGGTAATGCAGCCGCAGTAATATCGCGGTTGGTTTGGTTTTGCACCTGAATATTCAACAATGCATTTTTTACCTGAACATTGTTTCTATTGGCATAATCAACGCATTGCTGAATGCTAAATTCATGCTTTGCAGGATTTTGAGCGTTGGTAAGAAAACTTATCAATGCCAGCCCCATCAGTAAAACCAGTCTCGGGATCCTTCTTTCGTGCATAGGTTTAGTTTTATTTTTTTTGTCTTTGTTGCTTGTATTTTAAAATCAGTTTTTGTCCTTTTGCTGTTGCCATGCCAAAGAGGAAATTGTCAGTGATTTCTGCTATGACCTGGCCGGGTGTGAATTTGGGGGCAGGAAAATTTTCCTTATCAAACATGAAAAACATGGTCACCAAACGAAACCTCGTCAGCAGCTCTACGTTGATATCTTCACGATATAACCCTTCTGTGATGCCCCATTCCAAATTGCTTTTGATGACTTCATGGAAGAATTTATTCTTGTGGTCTAGAAATTTTTTATAGGCTTTCGGGTGGTATTTTTCCAAGTCGAACATGAGTGATGGATTCATGTGTTTCAACATTTCCTGAACCATATCTACCGCCATAAAAATTTCATGAATGGCGTTTTCACTCTGATTTCTGTGACCGGTACAGTCGTTTTTGCTTCGTTCTATCTCAATGTCAATGGTGCCTTCTACCAGTGCATCTTTATCCGCATAATACTGGTAAATGGTCTTCTTGCTCATGCCCAGGTGATTGGCAATTTCATCCATGCTCACACTAAGGAGTCCATATCGCATGAACAATTCATGAGCTTTGATTAATATTCTTTCCTGAGTTTCCATAATCTAAATTCGGGCGCAAAACTATGGAAACTTTTAACGTTACCAAAGTTTCCAAGTGTTTTTCGGATGATTTTTATGTTAAGCGGTTAATAAAAACGATGAATGAAATGCTTATGACAGTTAGTTTTTTAGACGGTTGAAGCAATGGTATATTGTATACAAATAGCAGATTTATTGATTTCTTAATTACTTTACATTGAAATCCAGAGAGATGAGTAATGTTGATGTAAAAAATAGCCTTCGCTTATACCTTAAAAAGTTATTGCAATACTTTTTTCAAGGCATGATCGTATTGGCACCCATCGGTATTACACTTTGGGTGGTAGTTGGGTTGTTTCGCTGGATCGATGGATTTCTTCCCAATCTCATCAATTCACTCTTCCCTGATCTGTTGGAAAAAGATGCAGCCGGTAATCTGAGAAGCTTGCCCGGCTTGGGTTTTATTGTAGTGGTTGCATTGGTTTTATTGGTAGGATGGATCTCTTCTCTTTTTGTGGTAGGAAGATTGGTAACACTTTTAGACACTGTTCTGGAAAAAACACCCGGTATCAAATTCATTTATTCATCAGTAAAAGATTTTCTGGAAGCTTTTGCGGGCAATAAAAAGAAATTCGATAAACCCGTATTGGTGAATGTAGATGGAGCAGATATATGGCGTATTGGATTCATCACACAACAGTCATCAGAAGATTTTGGCTTGAAAGATCATGTAACTGTTTATGTACCACACTCTTATGCCATTTCCGGCATCACCTATTTTGTACCCAAAGAAAAAATCAAACCCCTACCATCTATCAGCGCCGCCGATGCCATGAAGTATACGGTGTCGGGTGGGGTTACGGATGTTGAGTAGCAGATGGCCTATAGGTTATAGCGTATAGTTTATGGCTTATGGTTGATCAGGGATACAATATATTGACTATAAACTATTAGCTATGACCCATTAGCTATAAGCCATGAACTATATGCTACAAGCTCAAGACTTTCCCTACCTTGCGCATTCAAGCAATCGACATGAAGGTTCATAATTTTAATTCGGGGCCATCTATTTTGCCCGAAAGCGTGATGGAGCAAGCCGCACAGGCGATCCATGATTTTAATGGAACAGGTTTATCTATTCTTGAGATCGGACATCGTACTACTCATTTTCAAGAGGTATTACAGGAAGCCATTAACAGTGTAAAACAATTGATGAATCTGGGTGATGATCATGACGTGTTGTTCTTACATGGAGGCGCTACTACGCAATTCATGCAAGTACCCATGAATTTGCTGGATGAAAATGCAACAGCTGCTTATCATGTGAATGGTATCTGGGGTAAAAAAGCAGCTACGGAAGCGGCTTTGTTTGGTAAAGTAGAAGTGGTAGCAGACAGCACCGACAAACAAAATACATATATCAGTAAAGACTTTGCCGTACCTAGATCAGCGGCTTACCTACATATTACCTCTAATAATACAGTAGAAGGAACACAGTGGCATGAATTCCCGGAAACACAAGTGCCGTTGGTGGCCGATATGAGCAGTGATATTTTTTGCAGACCTGCTGATTATAAACGATTTGGATTGATTTATGCCGGTGCACAAAAAAACATGGGTGCAGCAGGTGTTAATATGGTAGTAGTGAGAAAAGATCTGTTAGGAAAAGTAAACAGAAAAATTCCTACCATCATGGATTACCAAAAACATATCGCTGCCGGTTCATTGATGAATACACCACCGGTATTTGCTGTGTATGTGAGTATGCTCACTTTACGCTGGATTCTTCAGGAAGGTGGGTTAGAGGAGATGGAGAGAAGAAATAAAGCAAAATCAGCACTTTTATATCAAACCATTGATAGTATTCCTTTGTTTCGTGCAGATGTAGCGAAAGAGGATAGAAGCCTTATGAATGCTGTGTTTTTCCTCAATGACCCATCATTAGAAACAGCTTTTTTAGAAGCCTGTAAGCAGGTAAATATGATTGGCGTAAAAGGCTACAGAACTGTTGGAGGAATACGTGTGAGCATGTACAATGCATTACCATTATCGAGTGTAGAAGTCATTTGTGAACTCATGAAAGACTTCGCATCTAAACATGGATGATTTTTATAAACGGTTGTGACCGGAAATAAATTTTACCTACTTTTGGACCGAAAAACGATTTTGGTCGAAAATGATAGTTACGCAGAAAGAAGAGATCGTTAAAGACGACATCCTGAAAGAGGCGCAAAAGTTATTCCAACAATTTGGTCTGAAGAAAACCACCATGGAAGACATTGCCCGATCCATGGGCAAAGGTAAAAGCACCTTATATTATTATTATTGCAGTAAGGAAGAGATATTCGATGCCGTCATCAGTAAAGAAATGACGGAGGTCTTTAATGAGGCTAAAGATGCTGCAGAAAAAGCCCAGTCTGCAGAAGACAAGCTGAGGGTCTTCACCATTACCAAGATCAAAGCCCTTCAGAAAAAATCCAATTTATATAGAGTGGTACGCGGCGAAATGCAAGAAAACAATCGATGCATGAAACACGTACATAGAGAGTATGACCAGCAGGAAATAAAGTTGGTAAAGAATATTCTAAGTTTTGGTATTAAAACCGGAGAGTTCAGTAATGCGATCAAAAAGGACCTGGATATTTTACCGTCTGTAGTGGTGAGTTCTTTACGCGGACTGGAATTTGACTTGTTTGCGGGTAATAAATATCCAAAACTGGAAACAAGAATCGATTCGATTGTGAGTATTATGGTAAAAGGAATTAAAAAATAAAATAAAAAAGCGTTTTATACGTCCCGCCTGAGGCGGAACGATCATTTACAACAACAGAGAAAATCTACTAAACATGAAAGAACAAATCCAACCTGCAAATGGCAAACTGGGTATCCTTCTTCCCGGATTGGGAGCTGTGGCTACCACTGTTATTGCAGGTGTTGTGGCTGTGAACAAAGGCCTTGCTGAACCTATTGGTGCACTTACGCAAATGGGCAATATCCGTTTGGGAAAAAGAACAGAAAATCGTTACCCTCTCATCAAAGATTTTGTGCCTTTGGCGCCATTACAGGATGTGGTATTCGGTGGATGGGATGTTTACAGTGATAATGTATATGAAGCAGCCATGAATGCAAAAGTATTGGAAGCTTCCTTGCTCAATGCGATCAAACCGGAACTCGAAGCCATCAAACCCATGAAGGCTGTTTTTGATAAATCTTATGTGAAGAATCTGGATGGCACACATATCAAACAAGCAGCTACCAAGTGGGATCTTGCTAATGAAGTGATCAACGATATCGAAAACTTTAAAACAGCAAATGGTTGCGACCGCGTGGTGATTGTTTGGTGTGGTTCTACTGAAAAATATATTGAGCAATCAGCCGTTCATGAAACGATTGAATCATTTGAAGCCGGATTAAAAAACAATGATCCTGCTATCTCACCAAGTATGATCTATGCATATGCAGCGATCAAAATTGGCGTTCCTTATGCAAATGGTGCACCTAATCTGACCTGCGATATTCCTGCATTGATTGAATTATCCAAAGAAACAGGTACACCAATTGGTGGTAAGGATTTCAAGACCGGGCAAACTTTGATGAAAACCATACTGGCGCCTGGTTTGCACGCACGTGCATTGGGTGTTCGTGGGTGGTTCTCTACCAATATTTTGGGTAACAGAGATGGTTTGGTTTTAGATGATCCGGATAACTTTAAAACAAAAGAAGTTTCTAAGCTGAGTGTACTGGAAGATATTCTTCAGCCGGACATCAATCCGAAATTATATGGTGATCTGTATCATAAAGTTCGTATCAACTATTATCCGCCACACGGTGATAATAAAGAGAGCTGGGATAATATCGACATCTTTGGTTGGTTGGGTTATTCTATGCAAATCAAGATCAACTTCTTATGTCGTGACTCTATTTTAGCAGCACCGATTGTATTGGATCTGGCCATCTTTATGGACTTGGCTAAGCGTGCCAATATGAGTGGTATTCAGGAGTGGTTGTCTTTTTACTTTAAGTCGCCACAAACTGCACCCGGATTAAGACCGGAGCATGATATTTTCAAACAACTCATCAAGTTGCAGAATACACTGCGTCATATGATGGGTGAAGATTTGATCACTCACCTGGGTCTGGATTATTATCAGGATCTGGTGGAAGCATTGTAATGAAAGTTAAAAAATTAATAGCCAGCTGTCTGGGTATCGGGTATATCAAAGGAGGCGGAACAATCGCTGCTTTACTCTGTTGTATTCCGTGGTATTTCGCTCAGACAGTTGGTTCTTTCCAAACGATTGCATGTGTAGTAACTGTTGTCGTTACTGCATTGGGAGTATGGGCTGCGACAGGTGTTGAAAAAGACTGGGGGAAAGATAGCAGCAGAGTGGTAATTGATGAAGCAGCAGGAATGATGATCTCACTGCTGTTTGTACCGGTTACCTTGAGTTATGTGGCAACGGGTTTTATTTTATTTCGATTACTGGATATTACCAAACCTCTGCTGATCAGAAAAACAGAATCACTCCCTAGTGGATGGGGTGTGATGATGGATGATATGATAGCCGGATTATATACCAACGTACTGTTACACACAATTATGTGGTTAAATGTTTTTTGACCGATGGTTACTTTTGTAAAAGCACAAGCTGCATCATTAGCGGCTACCATAGTTGATTTTTCTGTCTTTATCTTATTGACAGAATGGTTGAACTGTTGGTACCTGGCAGCCAGTATTACAGGAACCATCTCAGGAGGCGTTACCAATTTTTTACTGGGTCGTGTATGGGTATTTGATGCTACGCAGGGCAAAATCCCGAGGCAAGCATTGAAATATGTATTGGTATGGATCGGTAATCTATTATTGGTATCAGGAGGTGTGTTTGTGGTTACAGAATACGCACGAATCACTCCCCTCGCATCAAAAATCATGGTATCACTAATTGTAGGGTTCACCTATAATTATATGTTACAAAAAAAATTCGTGTTCAAATAATAACAAAAATGAAAATTAAAAGTGGCGTTGTAAAATGGGGGCTTCTGGCTTTATTCATCCTGGCAGGCTTTGTTCAAAGCATGGCACAAACGGTAGTGAAAGGCAAGATCGTTGACGCATTCAGCAAAGACCCATTACAATATGTAAGTGTAGTATTCAAGGGAGGACGTGGCACTGTTACAGATAGCTTAGGTCAGTATACTTTACGTTCATCAGGAAATATTTCAGTGATCCTTGTTTCTTATGTAGGATATAAAACCATTCAGCGTGAAATTGTTGTGGGAAAAGAACAAACCATTGACCTTGAACTAGAGACCGATCCAAAAGCAGTGTACAATGTAACGGTATCTACCAATAAAAGAGCCAAGTACAGAAATAAAAATAATCCTGCTGTAGATCTTATCAGAAGAGTGATTGACAACAAGCCGCTCAATCGTCCGGAGAAATATGATTATGTGGAATACGATCAGTATGAAAAATTGGAAGTATCATTAAGCAGTGTTCCGGAAAAACTGGCCAATAATAGAATGCTACGTAAGTACCAGTTTCTATTTGAGAACGTAGACTCTACTAAGCTTCAGGGAAAAACATTATTGCCTGTTTATCTTGAAGAAAAACTAGCGCAAAAATATTATCGTAAAAATCCGGAGAAGACCAAGACCATTGTTCGTGGAGAGAAAAGAGTGAACTATGGTGAGTATATCGATAATGATGGTGTTAGCTCTTATCTGAATCGATTGATCATGGATATTGATATTTATGATAATAATATTCCATTGTTCACTTATCAGTTTTTAAGTCCGATTGCAGATCTGGCTCCCACTTTTTACATGTACTATATCCGTGATACCATCACGGATGAAACAGGTAATAAACTGATCAAAATGTATTTCACTCCGAGGAATACCAATGATCTGTTATTCCGTGGTAATATGTATATCACACTGGATGGAAACTATGCGGTGCAAAAACTGGATATGTTCCTGAGTAGGAATGTGAACCTGAATTTTGTACGTGAATTACGTGTTGATCTCGACTTTGAAAAAAATCCCGATGGTCGTTACCACTTAAGTAAAAGTAATGTAATGGCGGAAGCCGCTGTTACCAAGGGATCCAGCGGAGGTTTCTTTGGTGAGCGAACCGTTTCTTTTAAAAATTATAAGATCAATGAAGCCAAGCCGGATAGTGTCTATGATGGTCCTGCAACTGTAAAACTGGAAAAAGTTGATAAACTCCCTGATACTTTCTGGCAACAAAACAGACATGATACACTTACGGCAACAGAATCAAAAGTGTATTCCAATATCGATAGTTTGGAAAAAATGCCTTCTTTCAGAAGAACACTGGCATTCGCAACTTTCTTATTGGCCGGATATACTTCTTTTGGCCCTTTTGAAATGGGTCCTGCAGCAGCATTTTATGGATTTAATCCGGTAGAAGGTTTTAAATTAAGACTTGGGGGAAGAACAACACCTAAACTCAGTAAACGCATTTACTTTGAAACCTATGGTGCATATGGATTCAAAGATGAAAGATGGAAGTATTTCTTGAGCACTACCTATTCTTTGAATAATAAATCGATTTATACTTTCCCATTGAAATTTATCAGAGCCAGTTATCAGCACGATACAAAAATTCCGGGTCAGGAATTACAATTTGTGCAGGAAGACAACTTCTTTCTGTCATTTAAACGTGGCTTGAATGATAAGTGGATCTATAACGATATTTTCAAACTGGAATATGTACATGAATTTCAAAACAGATTGTCTTATACATTAGGTTTCAGAAACTGGCGTCATACTCCGGCAGGATCTATTGTGTACAATAAGTTCAATAATGGGGTTCTTCAAAACGTTGCTTCGATCAATACCAGTGAAATATCTGCACAAGTTCGTTGGGCTCCTAAAGAACAGTTTTATCAGGGTAAGGTGTACAGGATTCCTATCATCAATAAATACCCCATTTTCACTTTGCGTTATACTGCCGGTGTGAAAGGATTATTCAATAGCGAATACAATTATCAGAACATCAATCTGCGTGTAGAGAAACGTGTATTCATGTCGCAATTAGGCTATAGTGATATGGTACTTGAGGGTGGCTATACATTTGGCTCTGCGCCTTATCCTTTATTAACCATTCATCGTGCCAACCAAACCTATGCTTATCAGTTGAACTCTTATAACCTAATGAACTTTCAGGAGTTTGTGAGCGATCAGTTTGCTGCATTGTCTATTGATCATCACTTCAACGGTCTCATCTTTAACCGTATTCCATTGTTACGTAAACTAAAGTTGAGAGAATTGTTGACGATGAAAGTAATTTATGGCGGTATTAGAGATGAGAACAATCCGGATAAAAATCCTGATTTGATCAAGTTCCCTGAATTGAACGGTCAGACAACTACTTTTTCCTTGAATAGGAAACCATATATTGAAGGAAGTGTGGGTGTAGGAAATATTTTTAAAATTTTTAGAGTGGATCTGGTGAGAAGGTTTAACTATAAAGAAAATCCGAACATCAGTACTTGGGGTGTGAGAGCGCGTTTTAAATTTGATTTTTAATTCTATTATTTTGTATAGCAGTTAACGGTACATGGAAAAAATACCCTTGAGAATAAGATTACAGAAAGCCATTTATGTGGTCATCGATCCTTTTGTGAAAGGATTGATCAAAATCGGACTAACCCCTAATATGGTTACCATGATAGGGTTTGTTCTGAATATTGGAGTCGCCATCATTTTTGTAGAAGGAGGGGAAAGAGGGAATCGTGGTGATCTCTCTTATGTTGGATGGGCAGGTGCTTTAATTCTGTTTGCTGGCTTATTTGATATGTTAGATGGTCAGGTAGCCCGTTTGGGGAATATGAGTTCTTCATTCGGTGCCTTATTTGACTCGGTATTGGATAGATACAGCGAGTTGATCATGTTCTTGGGTATTTGTTATTACCTTATTGCACATCATTATTTTCTGAGTTCTTTATTTGCGTTCATTGCCATGATCGGCTCTATGATGGTAAGTTACACGAGGGCGAGAGCAGAAGGTTTGGGCATAGAGTGTAAAGATGGACTTATGCAAAGACCGGAAAGAGTAGTTACCATTGGCGTATCTGCTATTGCTTGTGGTATCGTGGGAGAATCTATTGGTGGTGATTGGAAATGGTATGTAAGTGGAATCCGTTTTCATGTATTAGAGACCATGTCCATTTTTACTTTACCACTTACTTTAATGGCAGTATTAACCAATGTAACGGCGATCAATCGTTTAAGAGGATCAAAAAAGGCCTTGGATTTGAAAGATGAACAAATGAAACAATCGAAATCAGCAATTTTACCATCAGTAATTATCGGATTACTGATTAGTTTGACAGCAGTACCGGCAATGGCACAGAAAGAAGTAAGTGCGCTACAAGTAACAAAATCTGCAATTGAACCTCAGGATACATTCCCGGTTCCTAAAACCAATAGTAAACAACTGTTTTATCTGCAAAGAACGGCGAATACCAATACCATTGTATGTGAGCTGAATTATGATAAAAATGGATTGTTGAATGTATCAGACCCGGTACATGTTTATTGGATACGTTATACAGAAGGTGGGGTAAAAAAAGAGTTATCTTATATACAACGAGTATTTGCTTATGGTATCAAATCTCAGATGCTGGAGAAAGATTCCTATAAACTTCATTTTGTTTCGTATAAAAAGAAGCCTCTCTACTTGATGCGCTCGCAAAGAGACAACCAATACAAAGTGTATGCTACCATCAATAACCAACAGGCAGTATTGAGCAGGATATTCATTAAAGTAGATGGAGGAACTTTTTGGTCGCCCAATGTGGTATATATGGAAATGAAAGGGGTAGATGAATATACCGGAAAAGAACTCATGCAACGTTTCAAACCCTGATATGACAGGTCGTTTCACGCAAACAAAAAAACTTTTTACAGCGAAAGATCTATTGATTACTTCGCTTGTTTCATTGGCGTATTTATTATTAAGTTATTGGTTGATCGGATATCAGCAAGATCAGCTGAGCTTGGTATTATTATTTAATGTTTGCTACTATCTTTCTTTCATTACTCGAAAATTTATTTTAGGGTTTTCCATATTCATCATTTTCTGGATCATTTTTGATTTTATGAAAGCATTTCCTAATTATAACTATCAGGAAGTGAATATTCAAAGCCTGTATGAAACCGAGAAGCAATGGTTGGGTATACAAGAAGCAGGAAAAATAATTACTCCCAACGAATACTGGGCTATTCACTCGAATCGTTTTTTAGATGTACTCACCGGATTTTTTTATCTCAGCTGGGTGCCTGTTCCACTTGGATTTGCAGCCTTTCTATTTTTTAAAAACAGGAAATGGTTTCTGGAATTTTCACTCACATTTTTGTTTGTTAATATCCTAGGTTTTATCATTTATTACGTTTACCCTGCAGCGCCGCCTTGGTATGTACAACAATATGGTTTTGATTTTATAGCCGGAACACCGGGTAATACAGCCGGCTTACATCGTTTTGATGCCTATTTTGGCGTCTCTGTTTTTAAATCGCTCTATGAAAAGAGCTCCAATGTATTTGCAGCCATGCCTTCTTTGCATTCGGCTTATCCTTTGATTGTTTTGTATTTTGGATGGCGATTTCGCTTTACATGGATCAATCTGTTCTTTGCAACCATTATGTTGGGTATTTGGTTTTCTGCTGTGTATACAAGCCATCATTATGTATTGGATGTATTGGCAGGAATAACATGCGCAGCGATCGGAATTATTATTTTCTCTAAACTATCCCAACAAAAGACTATTTCAAAGTGGGTAGAGGCCTATGCTCGTAAGATAGCCTAGTTAACTACGCTTTCATAACGTTTCTTTTATAATTAATTACTGATATTTGCGCAATGGCAAGTATAAAACCCTTCAGGGCTTTGCGCCCACAACCACAGCTGGCTAAGCAAGTGGCCAGTAGACCCTACGATGTATTGAATAGTGCAGAAGCTAAAATTGAAGCACAAGGCAATCCAAGTTCATTTCTTCATATTACCAAGAGCGAGATCGATCTGCCGGATGGAATAGATATTCATGCGCAAGAAGTATATGAGCAGGCGAAATCAAATCTGGATGCTTTTATCAAACGAGAGGTATTGTTTCAAGAGTCAAAGGAATGTTATTATATCTATCAACTAATCATGCATGGTAGAAAGCAAACAGGCTTGGTTTGTGTAAGTAGCATTGATGATTATGAGCATGATATCATTAAAAAACATGAGTTTACTCGTCCGGAAAAAGAATTAGACCGCATCAATCATATTAAAACTTCGGGCGCACAAACCGGTAATGTATTTCTTGCCTATCGTAATAATACAAAAGTGGATGAACTGATTGAAAAGTGGAAAGAAAGCAAATCGCCTGTATATGATTTTATAGCAGATGATGAAATACAGCATACCATCTGGATTGTAAATGATTCTGATGTTTGTGATCAGATCACGGCTTTGTTCACGAATGAAATTCCTTGTACTTATATTGCTGATGGACATCATCGCGCGGCATCAGCAGCCAAAGTACGTCAAGCTTTGGGAGAACAATCGGGACCTGCAGCAGATTATTTCCTAACGACATTATTTCCTTCCAATCAACTGGCAATTTTAGACTATAACAGGATCGTGAAAGACCTGAATGGATTAACACCGGCATCTTTTCTTGTTGCATTGGAAAAAGATTTTACAGTGAAGTTAGTAGGAGAAAAGGCGTTTAAACCATCCGAATTGCATCATTTTGGCTTGTTTATTGAAGGTAATTGGTATCAGTTGATCGCAAAGCCCGGCACTTATACCAATGATCCTATTGGTGTTTTAGATGTTACCATACTACAGAATCGTATACTGGATAATATACTAAGCATTAAAGATCCGCGCACAGATATACGCGTTGAATTTGTTGGTGGTATCAGAGGTTTGGGCGAATTGGAAAAGAAAGTCAACAGTGGCGATTTTGCTGCGGCTTTTAGTTTATATCCTGTAACGATCGATCAACTATTCGATATTTCAGATAGTGGCAATGTAATGCCTCCTAAGAGTACATGGTTTGAACCCAAACTTAGAGATGGACTATTGACACACTTAATCGGAGAATAAATAGCTCTTATTGATCAATAAAAAAATGCGAATGCGTATCCTATTATTCTTGATTTTCTTTTCCTTGGTTAGCTTTTCTGTTCAGGCGCAAGAACCTGGTAAGAAACTTCAAGAAACAGCGAAAACAATGTTGATGCAAGGCGACTTCGAGAATGCAATCGCCATTTTAGAGTCTGCTGCAAAACAGGCGCCGGGAGATTTAAGTATATTAAAAGACCTTTCCTATGCATGTTATTTGAAGCGAGACTTTGCAAAAGCAATTCAGGTAGGAAGACCCTTATCTGAAAGACAGGATGCAGATGAGCAAGTTTTTCAAATACTCGGACTCTCTTATAAAGCAATCGCTGCTTATAAAGACGGGATCAAACTCTACAAAGCCGCTTTGAAAAAATTTCCCAACAGCACCATTATTTACAATGAGTATGGTGAGTTACTGGCAATGGACAATTCACCTGCAGAAGCTATTGAGCAATGGGAGAAGGGTATTCAGGTTGATCCCAATTTCAGTGGAAACTATTATAATGCCTGCATCTATTATACCAAAACCGGTAACTGGATCAGAATGGCATTGTATGGTGAAATTTTTATAAATCTGGAAAGTTTTACAGAAAGAACAACAGAAGTTAAAAAAGCGGTGCTGAATGCTTGGCAAAAAATGTTTTTGCCTACGGTAATCAGTCAACAGTTAAAAGCCGGGGTATCTTCATTTGAAAAAGCAGTATTGCAAATTCTAGAGAAACAAATCACTACGGCGAAAGCAGGATTTCAAGCAGATAATAGCACTTCATTACGCTCACAGTTTGTATTGGAATGGTTTAAAACCAGTGCAACTGCTTTTCCTTTCCGTTTGTTTGAACAACAGCAGTATTTTATCAGAGAAGGCCTATTTGAAGCTTATAATCAGTGGATTTTCGGCGAATCAGTCAATGAGAATGCTTATAAGGTATGGAAAGACACTCATCCCAAAGAGGCAGAAGCGTTTAGCGAATATCAAAAAACAAGATTATTTAAGCTGCCTGCCGGACAATATCATTTTTCCAAATAAAGGATAAAAGCGAATAGCAGCCCGCAAGCTTATTGCGGGCTTTTTTGTTTGTATTCTTTTGCTTAAATTGACTAACCTAAAACTGCTTATCATGGAACCTACCAAAGACGACAAACTCTGGCGTATCGCCAAAAGACGTGCTTCATTTAAGAGAAGCCTTTACAGTTATATCATTATAATAGCTTTTCTATGGGTGATTTGGTGGATGAATACGGGCCGATATCATGGCTTTCATGGCACTCCTTGGCCAATATGGGTGATGTTGGGATGGGGAATCGCACTTGGCTTTCAGTATTTTAATGCGTACAATGGCAGTGGCAGAGACTTAGCGGAAGAAGAGTATGAGAAATTAAAAAGACAACAATAACAAATCGTCTTTCTTATTTGTTATCGTTTACTTTTGAACACTTTAGAATGCTTGCACTATGACGATAAAGAGATTATTTGATTGCCTTGAACATCAGTTGAATCGTTTTCCTAAAAGCGATATGCTCGCTGCCAAAGAAAATGGTCAGTGGACAACCTACAGTACTGAACGAGTAGTAGACATTGTAAATAAATTCAGTGCCGGTTTGATTGAACTTGGAGTAAGTGCTCGCGATATAACACCTGAGTCTAGTGATAAGATCGCTATCATCAGTAACAATAGACCTGAGTGGATTTTTACAGATCTTGCAGCACAACAAATTGGTGCGATATTGGTACCGGTATACCCAACTACCAGTCCCTTAGAGCTAGAGTTTATTCTTAATGATGCTGCAGTGCAATATCTTTTTGTAAGTAATGCAGAGTTATTAGAGAAAGCAAAAGCAGTTGCTGCAAAAGTGCCTTCTATCAAGGCGATTTATACATTTGATAAAATAGAAGGTGCAAAGCATTGGTCTGAAGTAACTGCATTAGCCAATGATGCCTTATTGCAAAAAGTAAATGAGGTAAAAGCAACCATACCTGTTTCACATCTGGCTACCATCATTTATACATCCGGTACTACCGGAACCCCTAAGGGGGTGATGTTGAGTCATAGAAATATTTACTCCAATGTTCAGTTCTCCAAAGAAAGTTTTCCTTTTAATGATGCGCCCGATTCAAAAGTATTGAGCTTTCTGCCTCTCAACCATATTTTTGAGAAAACGGTTACTTATATCTATCTCTACAGTGGTATTAGTATTTACTATGCAGAAAGTTTAGAGACGATTGGTGATAATCTTCGTGAAATCAAGCCTGATGGATTTACAACCGTTCCGCGTTTGCTGGAAAAAGTATTCGAAAGAATAATGTCTAAAGGGAACGAATTAACAGGACTGAAAAGAAAATTATTTTTCTGGGCAGTGGATCTTGCAGAAAAATACGATAACCTGAAAAGCGGAGGTCTCTGGTATAATATTCAATTAGCGATAGCCAATAAACTTATTTTTAGTAAATGGAGAGAAGCACTTGGTGGAAATGTTTCTTTCATTGTTACCGGTGGTGCTGCATGTCAGGTAAAATTACTTCGCATTTTCAATGCTGCTAAAATACCGGTGTTTGAAGGCTACGGTCCAACAGAAAACAGTCCGGTGATCAGTGTCAATAGACAAGCAAAAGGACTCACTAAGTTCGGAACCGTAGGTCCGGTGATCAATGGGGTAAAACTCAAATTGGAAGAAGATGGTGAGATATGTGTTGCGGGTCCTAGTGTTATGGAAGGCTATTACAAAAGACCCGATCTTACTGCAGAAGCAGTGATCGACGGTTGGTTACATACCGGTGATATAGGAATTTTGGAAGATGGGAAATTCCTGAAGATCACAGATCGCAAAAAAGAGCTATTCAAAACTAGTGGTGGTAAATATGTAGCTCCGCAGCCTATTGAAAATAAATTGAAAGAGAGTCCATTCATTGAACAGATCATGGTAGTGGGTTCTGAAAGAAAATTTGTTGGCGCTTTAATAGTGCCTTCCTTTTTGACATTAAAAGAATGGATGAAAGAAAAAGGTATTACCTATACCACCAATGAAGATGCTATTCATCATCCGCGGGTTCTGGAGTTGTACAGAGAACTGGTAGAGAGCTATAATACTTTCTTTAATCATGTAGAGCAAATCAAAAAGTTTGAATTACTACCTCAAGAATGGACAATTGATACAGGAGAAATGACGCCAAAAATGAGTTTAAAGCGAAAAGTGGTGATGGAGAAATTTAAATCGGCGATTGAGAGAATTTATGCTTGATAAAAAGGAGGAAAATCATTCCTGCCTTTACTATTTATAACCTCATATATCAGAAATATGTCTGATCACAGCATCTATCGTGTCATGATTGAAAATGCACTGGATGCTTTCTTTTTGACCAAACCGGATGGCACTATCCTGGATGCCAATGCTGCAGCCTGTTCCATGTTTGGTTATTCTTTGGATGAGTTTAAAATTGCGGGGCGACAAGGTATTATCGATCCAGAGTCACCCGGCTTAGCTGAGTTGCTGGCAGAAAGAAAGGAAAAAGGGAAGATTATATGTGAGTTGATAGGAGTTAAAAAAAATGGTGAGAAATTTCCTATCTGGGTATCTTCTGTCATTTTTAAAGAGGAAGGAAAAGAAGAAAAAACTTTTACCATCATTCAAGATATTACTGAGCGTAAAAAAAGAGAAGAGGAACTGCGCACTTCAGAGGCGAATATGAGAATGATCCTTGATAATACGGATGAGTTGTTTATTATCATTGACAGAAATCTTACGGTTATTAACTTTAATAAAGCTACAGAACAGAAATCAAAGCAGTTATTGGGAGTGCCATTTGAAAGGGGCAGGTCTATTCTGGATAGTGCACAACCGGAGAGAATTCCGATATTAAAAAAATTGTATGCTGATGTATTGAATGGGGCAGTAAGACAAAATATAGTGGAGATTCCACCTATTCATAATAATCCCAAAGTTGTTGTAGATATTCGATATAGCCCTATTTATGAGAATGATTTGATAGTGGGAGCTATTATTAATGTTCGGGATATCACTGAAACCAAATCCAAGGAAGCAGAATTATTGAGAACAAATGAACGATTCTATTATGCAGCTAAGGCAACCAATGATGCTATATGGGATTGGGATATCCAAAACGATAAAGTATTTCGAGTAGGAGATGGATTGAAAAACATTTTCGGGTACGATAAAGATATAGCAGGTATTGATGATCAATTTTGGATCAAAAGAGTACATCCGGATGATATAGATGCCATGATTTCAAAGCGAGAAATTGTTCTTTACAGAAGTCAAGAGCTATACTGGGAAGACGAGTATAGATTTCGAAAATCAGATGATACTTATGCACATGTATTCGATAAGGGATATATTATTCGTGATGCGAATGGTGCCCCTATTCGTATGATTGGGGCCACTCAGGATGTATCACAGAGAAAAGAAACGGAAGCATTATTGGTAGAACTGAATAATAGGCTTAAACGTCGAGCAGAAGAACTGGCTAACTCAAATGTAGAACTGGAAAGATTTGCATATGTTGCTTCTCATGATTTACAAGAACCTCTTCGTATGGTTACAAGTTTCCTACAATTACTAAAGAAACGATATGAAGAAAAGTTGGATGAAACTGCGAACCAATACATCGCTTTTGCAGTAGATGGTGCTGAGAGAATGAAAA
Organism: Sediminibacterium sp.; assembly: GCF_051861365.1. NCBI lineage: Bacteria > Pseudomonadati > Bacteroidota > Chitinophagia > Chitinophagales > Chitinophagaceae > Sediminibacterium > Sediminibacterium sp. The sequence continues at coordinate 16,936 of NZ_JBHYCW010000027.1, forward strand.
TACTGATCATGGATTTATTGGATTATTCCAGAGTAGGATCCAATACTGAACCAAATGAAAATGTAGACCTGAATCTATTGGTCGATGAGATCAAAAACCTGCTTAGCAAATCAATTGATGAAGTAAAAGCCAATATTACAATTGATCATTTACCGATTGTGAAAGGTAATCGTACACAATTGTTGCAGCTTTTTCAGAATTTAATTAGTAATGCCATTAAATACCATAAAGAAGGAACTCCCAGCATTGCAATTCATTACACTGAACAGGAAGAAGACCATTTGTTTGAAATCAAGGACAATGGAATCGGTATCGATCCTGCTTTTCATGAAAAAATATTTGTGATTTTTCATCGACTTCATAGTCGATCTGAATATACAGGTACGGGAATTGGACTGGCTATTTGTAAAAAGATTATTGAACGTCATAATGGAAAAATATGGGTAAAATCAGCTCTTGGACAAGGCAGTTCTTTCTTTTTTACACTCAGTAAAAGATGAATATATTGATATATATAACCCCTTTATTTTAGTATCTTGTATAGCTTATATGAAAACTGTGTCAATCATTTCCCTAAAACCATAGGTTATGTCTGATTACCGATTGCCCTTAAGCATATTGATTGTTGAAGATAATCCCGGTGATCTATTCCTACTGGAAGAGTTATTGAGGGGGTCAACGCTTCCCATAAAACAACTGATTAAAGTTACTAGCGCCGGTGAAGCATGTAAGGTTTTACAAAAAGAAGAAATAAATCTTGTCTTATTAGATCTGAGTTTACCCGATAGTAACGGACTTCAGTCTTATGAAATAGTAGATGAATATGCAGGGTCAATACCTATTGTTGTATTGACAGGTTTAATTGATATGGAAATAGCCCTTGAAACCATGGCAAGTGGTGCGCAGGATTATCTGATCAAGGGTGAATTTGATGAAAAGCTTCTAGAAAAGTCCATACAGTATAGTATCGAACGTAAGAAAAGTCAGGAAAGTCTGAGAGAAAGTATTGATCGGTACAAATTTGTGACACGTGTAACGAATGATGTAGTATGGGATATGAATCTCTCTTCCAAAACAATACTTTGGGCTGAGGAGAATATGCGACGCGTATTCGGATATGATGTTGAAAATGGAGAAACTGATTTTGATTTTTGGTCAGATAAAATTCACCCGGATGATCGCGATCGGGTAGTTAAAAATTTATTAGATGTATGTAATGATCAAAAGAGCGACCAATGGGAAGATGAATACCGTTTCATGCGATCGAATGGAGAATACGCATATGTTCTTGATCAAGGTTATCTACTGTATGTAAATGGGAAGTCGATACGAATGATTGGCTCTATGCAGGATATTACTGAAAGAAAACTGGCTGAATTGAAATTGCTGGATAGTGAGAAGAGATTCCGATCATTGGTACAGAATGGCTCTGATATGATCAAGATACTCGATAGCAAAGGCATATTTACTTTTTCTAGCCCAAGTGTTGAGAAAGTTTTAGGGTATCGTCAAGATGAGATTGTAGGACAAAGCACATTTGATTTTATTCATCCGGATGATTTACAGGAAATTCTTCATCGATTTGAAGTCATCAAAAAAACGGACTATCATGAGATTCCGTATTTCCGTTTCAAAAATCAAAAAGGAGAGTGGCGTTGGCTGGAAACAAAACTTACAAATCTACTTGCAGATCCAGCTGTACAAGGTATCGTGTCGAACTCAAGGGATGTAACAGAAAAAAAGAAAGCAGAAGAAGCGATCTTAGCTTCTGAAGCAAGATATCGTAGCTTGTTTTTTAATAATCCCATGTCTATTTATATATGGGATATTGATACTTTAGAAATTCTAGAAGTAAATGATACCGCACAGAAAGAATATGGGTACTCACGAGATGAGTTTCTTTCAAAAAATATGAAAGACTTACGTAAAAAGGAAAATGTTGAAAAGTATCTACTATTCGTAGAGGAGTTCAAAAAAACAGGACAGGATACTATTATGCAAGGTGTTTGGAAGCACCTGAGAAAGGACGGGGAAGAGATGACAATGGAAATCTATTCACAGAAAATATTTTTTAAAGAAAGAACTGCTGTGTTAGCATTGGCAAATAATATCGATGAAAAAGTAAGACTTGAAAGTAAACTAGAAGAAGAACGTGAGGCAAAACAAAAGGAAATTACAGAAGCAGTCATCAGGGTTCAAGAAAAAGAGCGATATGAAATAAGTAGAGAATTGCATGATAACGTAAATCAGCAACTAACCGTTGCCATGATGTACATTGCTACTGCTGAAAAAGGAACTAATAATGCGGAAGCTTTACTGAAACAGTCTTCAAGTTTTATATACAACGCTATTGAAGAGATTAGAAAACTTTCAAAAGCACTCGTAACGCCACTCATTAAAGACTTTGGACTCTGCAAAGCTATTGAGGGTTTGCTAGAAGATATTCAACTCGCAAATAATAGTCTACACTTTGATTTCTTTTGTGAAAACTTTTATGAAGAAGATATTCATTATGAATTCAAATTGAGTATCTATCGAATAGTGCAAGAACAAATGAATAATATTTTAAAGCACGCAAAAGCCAAAGAAGTAGTCATTGAATTGTATCGTGATGAAGTTATCAGGTTATCTGTGAATGATAACGGTGTTGGATTTGATACTAAAAAGAAAAGAAAGGGTATCGGTATACACAATATCCAAACGAGGGTTGGACTTTATGGCGGACAAATCAATATCCATTCCGAACCCGGAAAAGGATGTCAACTTAGAATTGAGTTCCCGATTACGAATGATATTTTAGTAAAGCAGGGAGAGATTGGTTGACAGTTTATAGTTGACAGTTGACAGCTTCTTCATCAATACACAACTGTCATCTGTCATCTGTCATCTGTCAACCATCAACTACTCCACCCCCGGCTGTTTCAACTTCCAGCCGGTCTTTGCTTTTTGCTCATCTACTATTTTCTTTACGTCTGCAAGTAGTTTTTTGGCGTCATATATAATGCCGTCTTTAATAGTGAATTGTACACCGCCGGTTCTTACGATTTTATTGTCTTTTGTCAACTCAATAGCACCGGTACCGTATAGTACTTGTAAATTTTTCAATGGGTTTGCGTTAATGATTACTAGATCGGCAAGTTTACCTGCTTCAACGCTGCCCAATTCTTTTTCCATTCCCAAAGCTTGTGCGCCATATAAGGTGGCGGAGCGTATTACTTCTAAGGGATGAAAGCCCGCTTCACGTAATAACTCTAGTTCACGTATATAACCAAAACCATAGGTTTGATAAATAAATCCATTATCAGAACCTGCTGTTACTCTTCCACCACGGTTTTTATATTCATTGATAAAAGTCATCCACAAACGATAATTATTTTTCCATTCTACTTCCTGTTCTGTTCCCCATTGATGCCAGTATGAGCCATGGCTTTGATAGCTGGGTTCATAGAATTTCCACAAAGAAGGCAATGTATAATCTTCATGCCATTCCGCTCTTCTCGCACGGTGTAAATCACGATTGGCCTCATAAATATTGAATGTAGGGTCTATTGTGAAGTCTAATGCGATCAGTTCATTCATCACTTTATTCCAATGATCTGAATAGGGAGGAGCTGCTTGTTTCCATAATTTACCGGCTTCTTCAAAGCGATGTTGTTCATTATTGTAATTGTAATCTGCAGGATAATCTTGAATCGTTTTATTGGTGAACAAAGCTTCCGGTAAACCATACCAATGTTCCATACTGGTCATGCCTGCACGAGCAGAATTCAATACATTCCATCGAGCAACATCTGTTTGTGCATGATGTGCAGTTGAACGTAATCCCAATTCACTATTCTCGGTAATAGCAGCATACATGACTTCGGGAGCAGCGCCAAAAAATTTAATTCCGTCCGCACCCTTCTTGGCATTTTCACGAACCCAGTTTTTGGCTTGCTCTGCATTGCTGATCGGACCACGATGACCCTGTCCAAAAGCCGTATATGCAAAAATCCTTGGAGCAGTAATGGTATTAGCAGCACTTTTTCTTTTGTGTTCCAATACCCAATCCAATCCGTTGCCCGCCGATGGGTCACGGATGGTAGTGATACCATGTGCCATCCATAATTTAAACACATATTCTGCAGGCGTACCTTGTGCAGTACCACCGATATGTCCATGCATATCAATAAATCCGGGCATGGCAAACATACCTTCACAGTTCAGTTCTTTTCCACCTTCTTTTAAAGCAGGTCTCCTACTTTGATTAATAGGTAAACCCGGACTCCCAACAGTCTGTATCTGAACAATTCGGTTATTCTCAATCACAATATCAACAGGCCCTGCCGGTGGTGCGCCGGTACCATTGATAAGTGTTACACCACGAATAATTAATTGTGTGTAAGGTCCGTCACCTTCTTTTACTTCAGGAGCTTTTGGAATTTGGGCGAAAGAAGTGAAAAGGGAAAGCTGAAAACTGAGCAGGAGTAATAACTTTTTCATACAGCATAATTATAACAATGAATGTAAGAAAGAAAACCGAAGCTGTATGAGAAAATCGGTTAATAAAAGAGTTGTCAAACAGTGGTAACTACCAGCTATTACTTATTGTGCAAATACTTTTCTCTAATCACTTTTTGTACGTCTTTACCCTCCACTTTACTCTCCAGCCAAGAGAGTACATCTAAATACATAAATGCACGGCTTTCCATTTTATTCTTAGATAACTTACGAAGCTTGGCTAATAATTTTTCAAAATGAGGTTTTAATTGTCTCGGAGTTAATCGGAACGATTGTTTTAAGAAAGCGAATATCTCTAATTCCACAATACTCAGATTATTCATTTTCGACATGAAGCGATATACTGATTTCAACAAATACTCCAGCAAGTCGAAATTTCCCAATTCATAATGTGCAATCAGATGTAAAAGTCGCGCATAACATTGCAGGTCTGTTCTGAGATCTACTTTCCAGTTGATGATCTTATTCAGGTAGTCGATACTCTTTTCATGATCGCCTGATCCAAAATAAAGGGAAGCGAACTTGTAATAAAAAACAAGGATACGATGGCGATCCAGATAGATCTCATAGTGTTTTAGCTTGTCTTCAATCTCAGGTACCAATGCCAACCCCTTGGTAAAAGTACCCTCCATAAAGTGTTTGTTCAGCTTTGCAGTATAGAGATAGATAAAAATTTGAATCAGATTATTCTGATTTTGCTGTATACCCGGATTTTCTGAAAATGCTTCAAACTGTTTGAGTGTCTCATCAAATTTTTGATAATTACGCAGATCAAAGTGGGCCCCCATTAAATTGTGCATACCCTTGATATAATGCATGGTTTCTACTTCAATCATTTTAGGTTCTTTATGAAAAAGATCAACCCATTTCTGGCAATAACGATAATACAGTAGAAAATCTTGAACAATAAAACCATACCAACAAAAACATTGATATCGGTATAACTTCTCATAAAAACTATCAGCTTTGGAAGCTGCTTCCATCATAGGTTGGCTCATCAAAGCATCCAGTTGCTCTCTGTCATGATTGTTCCTGGCATGTCCATGCTGAATATACCAGCTATATAATTGAAGTGATAAATCAGATAAAGCACCGATCAGTCTCAGTCTTTCATTAACTTCCGTAGATTCCAGACTTAATTTTTCAGCACGATCCTGCATACTTCTTGTAATATGTAAGGCTTCTATTTTTTTCTCCAGAAAAACAACCTGTAAAATATAAGTAACCTGATTATTCGCTTTAGCAAGTTCCTTGATCTTATCCAATACTTTCAAACTCTGCAGATAGAGTCCTTTATTATAGAGTAAGCGAGCAAAGTCGAGTTGCTCATGTAATTGCAGGTCTATATTTTCTTCCTGTTTTAATGAACGTAAACTGCTGAGCACTTCATGGTATAAACGTGCTTTGAGATTCGAAAGCTGTTGTTTGAGAATGCTTTTGTTCTTTTTGAGCAATGCGTCTTCATCATACTGCTTCATTTTATCGATAGCGTCAAAGAGCTGTACCACTTTCAAGTCCCTTGATTCTCCCGACCTGGACTTCATATACAGTTTAAAATGCCTTTTTTCAGAGGCTGAAAGCGACTGAATCAGTTGAAAAAGAGTATCTGTACTACGGTTGGGCATGGTAATTCAAAACGATTATGATCCTTTACTAGTAAGGGTTTCAGCAAATACAACTCATTCCATACGGCGTAAAATAACAGCAAAATTGATCTCAAGCCGCTGGTCAGAGCATCTATATTCGATGATGAGCAGGCTGTGAATTTGTTAATACAGGCAATCGTTAACAAATATAAACAGCTTGCTTTTTTATCCTACATAAAAAAATAATAAACCATTCATGGCTCAGCAGGTCCACATATTTGATACCACTTTGCGAGATGGTGAACAGGTTCCGGGTTGTAAACTCAATACCAAAGAAAAGCTGGAATTGGCACTTCAACTGGAAGCACTGGGGGTTGATATAATCGAAGCTGGTTTTCCTATCTCATCACCAGGTGACTTTGAATCGGTGGAACAGATTTCAAAAGCGGTTAAATATGCAACAGTATGTGGATTGAGTCGCGCCGTTCAAAAAGACATTGAAACAGCTGCCCAGGCGTTGAAGTACGCAAAAAGACCAAGAATACATACAGGCATCGGAACATCTGATTATCATATCCGTTCAAAATTCAATGCTACTCGCGAGGAAATTTTACAAAGAGCTGTGCAAGCAGTAAAATGGGCAAGAAATTTTACGGATGATGTTGAGTTTTATGCAGAAGATGCGGGCAGAACAGAAAATGCATATTTGGCAACAGTTATTGAAGCTGTCATCAAAGCCGGTGCTACAGTGGTCAATATTCCGGATACTACCGGTTATTGTTTGCCGCATCAGTATGGCGAAAAGATCGCCTACCTCAAAAATCATGTTTCTAATATTGACCGTGCCATTATTTCATGCCATTGTCATAATGATCTCGGATTAGCCACCGCCAATGCCATCGCAGGTGTGATCAATGGTGCCAGACAAATAGAATGTACCATCAATGGGCTCGGAGAAAGAGCGGGCAATACTTCATTGGAAGAAGTGGTCATGATTTTACAACAACACAAAGATCTTGGTTTTTACACACAGGTACATACACAGCAATTAAATCCGATCAGTAGAGAAGTAGCAGAAATCATGCGAATGCCTGTGCAACCAAACAAAGCTATTGTTGGATCGAATGCCTTCTCTCATTCATCCGGAATTCATCAAGATGGATTTTTAAAAGATGCTCAAAGCTATGAGATCATCAATCCGGAAGAAGTAGGAGCAGAAGGAAGTAAGATCGTTTTAACGGCCAGAAGCGGTAGAAGTGCACTGGCATACCGGTTTCAAAAGATTGGATACCGGTACAATCGAAACGATATCGATATTCTGTATCAAGAGTTTCTTAAAGTAGCAGATAAAAAGAAAGAAGTAGAAGAATCAGACTTGCATGTACTGGCACAGGCTTATCAGGTAGAACCTGTTACTGCTTAAGTGTTGAGATAGCAACTATTTAAATGATTGGAAAGTAATACGATACAATGGCTAAAACATTATTTGAAAAGATTTGGGACAAACATGTCGTTAAACAGATTGAAGGAGGGCCTTCTATTTTGTATATCGACAAACATTTCATTCATGAAGTGACCAGTCCACAAGCTTTCAAAGGACTGGAGAAAAGAGGCTTGTCTGTATTTAGACCTCAACAAGTAGTGGCAACTGCAGATCATAATGTACCTACTTTGAATCAACATTTACCGATCAAAGATGAGTTATCGAGAATACAAGTACAACAACTGATTGAGAATTGTAAAAAGCATCAAATCGAGTTATATGGATTGGGACATCCTTTTCAGGGTATTGTTCATGTGATTGGTCCTGAGTTAGGTATTACACAACCGGGTATGACGATTGTTTGCGGCGATAGTCATACTTCTACTCATGGAGCGTTTGGTGCCATCGCGTTTGGCATTGGAACGAGTGAAGTAGAAATGGTATTTGCATCACAATGTTTGATGCAGACTAAGCCCAAACTAATGCGTATCAATATAGAGGGTGAATTAAATAAAGGTGTCGTAGCAAAGGATATCATCTTATACATAATTGCACAGATATCTGCGAGTGGAGCAACCGGATACTTTGTTGAATATGCAGGTTCAGCTATTCGATCATTGTCTATGGAAGCAAGAATGACCATTTGTAATATGAGTATTGAAATGGGTGCCAGGGGTGGTATGATTGCTCCGGATGAAACTACTTTTCAATATATAAAAGGTCGTCAGTTTGCGCCATCCGGTGAATCTTGGAATCAAAAAATACAAGAATGGTCTGCATTGTATAGTGATGCAGATGCTGTTTTTGATCAAGAAATTCATATTGATGCAACTGCTATTCAACCTATGATTACTTATGGCACGAATCCCGGATTAAGTATTGCCATCAATGGTTTCATTCCCGTTGCCGAAAGTATACCCGATGAAGGTGAGCGTCATACCATTGAAAAAGCATTACAGTACATGGGACTAGAAAGCGGTAAGTGTTTATTAGGATTACCGGTACAACATATATTCATTGGCAGTTGTACGAATTCTCGTATTGAAGATCTCAGACAAGTGGCATTATTGGTGAAAGGAAGAAAAAAGAATGAGCATGTTCAAGTAATGATTGTTCCGGGATCGCAGCAGGTATCAAAACAGGTACAGGCAGAAGGATTGGATAAAATTTTTCAGGACGCCGGCTTTGAAATCAGACAAGCTGGATGCAGCGCATGTTTAGGGATGAATGAAGATAAAATTCCTGCCGGTGAATATTGCATCAGTACCAGCAACAGAAATTTTGAAGGCAGACAAGGAGCAGGTGCAAGAACATTATTGGCTAGTCCACTCACAGCCGCCGCCGCCGCTATTACAGGTGTTGTAACAGACGTAAGAGAATTAATGTAATGCTATAAGCCATCAGCCAAACACTACTAAAATAAAAATGGATAAAATAACCACCATACAAAGCAGATTTGTTCCCATGCCAATCGAGAATATCGATACAGATCAGATCATTCCTGCACGATTCTTAAAAGCCACCACACGTGACGGTTTTGGTAAGAACCTTTTTCGAGACTGGAGATATAGCAATGATGATGAGTCACAACCCAAAGTAGATTTCGTATTGAATCATAAAATATACAGTGGTGAGATATTGGTAGCGGGTAAAAATTTCGGATGTGGTTCATCGAGAGAACATGCAGCTTGGGCTATCAAGGATTATGGATTCAAAGTAGTGATATCTAGTTTTTTTGCTGATATTTTTAAAAACAATGCATTGAATAACGGCTTATTACCCATCACCGTTAGTGATATGTTTCTGCAACAGTTATTTCAGTTGTCACCTGCAGATACACTGACTGTGAGCTTAGAAGCACAAACGGTTTGTATCGATAAATCTGGTCAAAAAGAAAGTTTCGAGATCAATAGTTATAAAAAAACCTGCTTGTTACATGGGTATGATGATATTGATTATCTCATCAATATGCGAGCAGCAATTGAACAGTTTGAACAAAAGGTAGCCTAAAGAAAAATATATGAATAAGAAAATTGCTGTTTTGCCGGGAGATGGGATTGGTCCTGAAGTCACCAATCAGAGTATTAAAGTGCTGGATGTTATTGCAGCAAGATTCGGGCATTCATTTGATTATCATTTTGCAGTGGTGGGGGCTATTGCTATTGACCAAACAGGTAATCCATTACCTGATGCAACGATTGATACTTGTTTAAGTAGTGATGCTGTATTATTTGGTGCGATTGGTGATCCTAAATACGATAACAATCCTTCAGCAACTGTAAGACCGGAGCAAGGTTTATTGAAATTGCGAAAAGTATTGGAGTTGTACACCAATATTCGCCCGATTGATACTTATAAAGCATTGCATCATTTGTCTCCGGTAAAAGCAAGACTATTGGAAAATGTAGATTTTGTGATCTTTAGAGAATTGACAGGAGGGATTTATTTTGGAAAAAAAGAAAAGTCCGCTGACGGAGACGCGGCTACTGATGAATGTACTTACTCAAAGTATGAAATCGAAAGAATTGCACAGTTGGCTTTTCAATATGCGCAAAAACGAAAAAATAAGCTGACCCTCATTGATAAAGCCAATGTATTAGAAACATCGCGACTCTGGAGAACTGTTGTTCAGGAGATTGCTATCAGCTATCCAACAGTGACAGTAAATTATATGTATGTGGACAATGCAGCCATGCAAATCATTTTAAATCCTGCACAATTCGATGTAGTGCTAACAGAAAATATGTTTGGTGATATCATTAGTGATGAAGCCAGTGTATTATCGGGATCGCTTGGTTTATTGCCATCGGCTTCAGTTGGAAATAAAGCAGCATTGTTTGAGCCTATTCATGGATCCTATCCACAAGCAGCGGGAAAAGATATCGCAAATCCAATAGGGTCTATACTTTCAGCAGCTATGATGTTAGATCATTTCGGATTAACTGAAGAGGCGCATACGGTTCGAAAAGCCGTAGAATGGACTTTATTGAATGGATTCGTATCAAAGGATATTGATCCTGTCAATAATTATTCCACCAGTGCTATTGGGGATTTGATAGCGGATCATATTGAGAGAAACATTGGATTAAGCGTGAGTGCCAATGCTAGTTTGAATAAATCTACTATTATCTAATAGGCTTTCAGATAATGAGTAAAGTATAGTTTTAAAGTCAGTACTAAAGTGCGATACATAGGTATTGCACTTGTTGTTTTCGGATATCAGATAACAAACAGTTGTTCGTTATCTGAAAAAATAATAGAAGAGTTCTTTGTTTTTATCAGAGGTGGGAGTATATTCGTTGAATAGAATCTCCTCATGTTTAGTAACAGTACTAATATTGTCAACATCATCAGCACAATTATTATTGTGGTTGTCATTATTATCCCTGTACCTAACGGAGGAGGAGTTTTACTATAATATCAATTAACTGAATTATACAGCCCCGCCTCCAAAAGGCGGGGCTTTTTTATTTACACAAAACAGATATATGTATTACGGGTCATCAACAATTATTTACTTCAAAGACAACTTTGTAAAAGCGACAGAGGCAAGCATTGATATATATAGTCAATCGCTACACTATGGGTATGCTGTATTTGAAGGAATTCGCTCCTATCATACGGATCAGGGAACGGTTATTTTCAAGGCAAAAGAACATTACGAAAGGCTTTGTTATTCAGCACAGGTTATGGGTATTCCCTTCTCAGTAAGCGTTGAAGAATTGATTGATATCACGTATGAGCTGCTTCAAAAAAATGAGTTTACTGATGCTTATATACGACCGGTTATTCTTTGTTCTCCGAATATGTCCTTATCAAAAGGAAAAGAAAGTTATCTGGCCATTACTGCATGGGAATGGACCAATGGTTATTTGAGTAATCAAATGCGTGTGATGACATCTTCTTACCGAAGACCCAATCCAAGTGGATTTAAGATCAACGCAAAAGTATCGGGTCATTATGTAAACTCAATATTAGCTTGTCAAGAAGCAAAAGATCAAGGCTTTGATGAAGCTTTACTCTTGGATATTGATGGTTATGTAGCAGAAGGTCCCGGAGCAAATGTTTTTTTTGAGAAAGAGGGTGTTCTCTATACACCTGCGGTAGGCAATATACTGCCCGGAATTACGAGAGCTACTTTATTGGAACTATGTGATGAATTGAATATTACCGTAGTAGAAAAAAAGATCAGACCTGAAGAAATACGTGGAGCAGATAGTGCTTTTTACTGTGGTACAGCAGCAGAAGTAGTGGCATTAGAGTCGCTGGATAATATTCCGTTTCAGAAAAGATGGGAAGAGTCATTAGGCGCTATTCTCCAACAAGCTTATAAAGCAAAAGTGTTACAAAAAGAATATACAAGAGAAATGACAGAAGCTTAATTAGTATCTGTTTGCAAATAATAAGTATGAATGAACTAAACAAATATTCCAAAACCATTACACAAGATGTTACGCAACCTGCAGCACAGGCTATGTTTTATGGTATTGGATTAACGGAAGATGATTTAAAAAAAGCACAGGTGGGTATTGCCAGTATGGGGTATGATGGTAATACATGTAATATGCACCTGAATGATTTGGCGAAATTGGTGAAACAAGGTGTATGGGATAATGAGCTGGTAGGTCTCATCTTCAACACCATCGGCGTGAGTGATGGTATGAGTAATGGAACCGATGGCATGCGTTACTCTTTGGTGAGTCGAGATGTGATTGCAGATTCAATTGAAGCTGTTTGTGGAGCACAGTATTATGATGCATTGATTGCTTTACCCGGATGTGATAAAAATATGCCCGGATCATTGATAGCAATGGGTCGATTGAATCGTCCATCCATTATGGTATATGGGGGCACTATTGCACCGGGTCATTATAATGGACAAGATCTCAACATCGTATCTGCATTTGAAGCGTTGGGACAAAAAATTGCCGGTGAACTTTCTGAAGCAGATTTTAAAGGTATCATTCAACATGCTTGTCCGGGTGCTGGAGCCTGCGGAGGTATGTATACGGCCAATACCATGGCATCAGCCATTGAGGCTTTGGGGATGAGTTTACCTTACTCTTCCTCAAATCCGGCTTTGAGTGATGAAAAGAAGAAAGAATGTTTGGAAGCAGGGAAAGCCATCCGATTATTATTGGAAAAAGATATCAAACCCAGTGATATCATGACACGTAAGGCTTTTGAAAACGCCATGACAGTCATTATGGTTCTTGGTGGTAGTACCAACGCAGTGTTACACCTAATTGCTATGGCTAAAGCGGTGAATGTTTCATTAACACAAGATGATTTTCAAACCATCAGTGATCGTATCCCGGTGCTGGCAGATTTTAAGCCAAGTGGAAAATACTTAATGCAAGATCTGCATCAATATGGTGGACTTCCTGCTGTGATGAAGTATCTCTTATCAAAAAAATTATTGCACGGTGACTGCTTGACTGTTACGGGAAAAACAATCGCAGAAAATCTTGCAGCTGTCCCAGATTTAAATTTTGAGGAACAAAAAATCATTTACCCAATCGAAAACCCGGTAAAAGCAACAGGACATCTGCAAATATTATATGGGAATCTGGCAGAGAAAGGAAGTGTAGCAAAAATATCCGGTAAAGAAGGTGAATTATTCATTGGTCCTGCACGTGTATTTAATGGGGAGCATGCACTGATAGAAGGGATCAATAGCGGAAAGATCAAAAAAGGAGATGTGGTCGTGATTCGTTATGTAGGACCTAAAGGGGGGCCGGGTATGCCTGAAATGTTGAAACCTACATCAGCCATCATTGGAGCAGGGCTGGGTAAATCAGTGGCATTGATTACTGATGGAAGATTTAGCGGGGGCACACATGGTTTTGTTGTTGGGCATATTACTCCCGAAGCTTATGATGGAGGGCTGATTGCGTTGGTGAACGATGAAGATATCATAGAGTTAAATGTTACAACAAGATCGATCAATGTAAAACTAGCTGAGGAAGAAATACAACAAAGAAAGCAGCAATGGAAACGACCTTCTCTTGCTGTAACCAAGGGATTATTATTTAAGTACGCACGAACAGTAAAAGATGCATCCGAGGGTTGCGTTACCGATGAAATTTAATTAATCATGAACAAGTAATGATAATGGAAACAGCAATGGATATCATAGAAAAGCCGGTAAAAGAAACCATACAAATTACCGGATCACAAGCATTACTCGAAACATTGATTGCTGAGCAGGTAGACACCATATTTGGATATCCGGGTGGAGCCATCATGCCTATTTATGATGCGTTGTATGATTATCATGAACAACTAAAACATATCCTTGTAAGACACGAACAAGGTGGAATACATGCTGCACAAGGGTTTGCCAGAACATCCGGTAAAGTGGGAGTGGTTTTTGCAACAAGTGGTCCGGGTGCTACCAATTTGGTTACAGGGTTAGCAGATGCACAAATAGATAGTACACCTCTGGTATGTATTACCGGACAAGTATTTGCGCATCTTTTAGGAACCGATGCATTTCAGGAAACAGATGTCATTAATATTACTACTCCGGTAACCAAATGGAATTATCAGATCACAGATGCTTGCGAAATCCCTGAAGTATTGGCGAAAGCTTTTTATATCGCCAGAAGCGGTAGGCCAGGTCCGGTATTGATTGATATCACTAAGAATGCGCAGTTGCAACTATTTGAATATAATGGGTATCAATCTTGTGATCATATCAGAAGCTATCGACCCAAACCGTATATCAGAAAAGAATTTATTGAAGCGGCGGCAGCATTGATCAATACAGCAGAGAAACCATTTGTGATTTTCGGTCAGGGTGTGATACTAGGTAACGCAGAACAAGAGTTTAAGGCTTTTCTGGAAAAATCAGGGATACCTGCCGCATGGACTATTTTAGGTTTGAGTGCACTGCCTACAGATCACCCACTAAATATGGGCATGTTGGGTATGCATGGAAACTATGGGCCGAATGTGATGACCAATGAATGTGATGTGTTGATTGCGATTGGTATGCGCTTCGATGACAGGGTTACGGGTAGATTAGACAAATATGCTAAACAAGCAAAAGTGATTCATCTGGATATCGATCCATCTGAAATCGATAAAAATGTAAAAGCAACCGTAGGTGTGTGGGGCGATTGTAAAGAGACATTGCCGATGCTCACACGATTGATACAAACCAAAGTATATCCTCAATGGATCGAAAAATTCAGGGCTTATCAAAAAGAGGAAGAAAAGGAAGTTATCATCAATGAGTTGTACCCTAGCGAGGGACAAATATCGATGGGAGAAGTGCTTCGTGTATTGAATGAATTAACAAAAGGAGAAGCTATTGTAGTTTCAGATGTAGGGCAGCATCAGATGGTGGCTTGTCGGTATGCCAAATTCAACCAGACCAGAAGCAATATTACTTCGGGTGGATTGGGTACCATGGGATTTGCATTGCCCGCTGCTATCGGAGCAAAATTTGGAGCACCGGAAAGAGCGGTTGTAGCTGTTATTGGAGATGGTGGTATTCAAATGACCATTCAAGAATTGGGAACTATCATGCAAACAGGTATTGATATTAAAATTCTCATTCTTAATAATCAGTTTTTAGGAATGGTACGTCAATGGCAGCAATTGTTTCATGATAAACGATATTCTTTTGTTGATATAGCCAGTCCTGATTATGTAACAGTGGCTAAAGGATATGGCATCTGCGGGGAAACGGTAAAAGAGCGAAGTCATTTAAAAGATGCATTACAGAGAATGTTGTTACATCCGGGAACTTATTTGCTGGAAGTAATGGTTGGGAAAGAAAACAATGTATTCCCGATGGTTCCTCAAGGCTGCAGTGTTAGTGAAATCAGATTAAAGTAAACTTATGCAAAAACAAGAATTTACCATCACAGTTTATACAGAGAACCATATTGGGTTACTGAATCGAATCGCAATTATATTCTCCAGACGAAAGATCAATATCGAAAGTCTGAATACTTCACCTTCTGAGGTAGAAGGTATTCATCGTTTTACGATTGTTATCGATGAATTGGA
The DNA here is from genome assembly GCF_051861365.1 of Sediminibacterium sp. NCBI lineage: Bacteria > Pseudomonadati > Bacteroidota > Chitinophagia > Chitinophagales > Chitinophagaceae > Sediminibacterium > Sediminibacterium sp. The sequence goes on from NZ_JBHYCW010000027.1 coordinate 32,527, forward strand.
AGAAGTGGTAAGAAAATTGGTACGCCAAATCGAAAAACAAGTAGAAGTTTTAAAAGCTTATTACAATACCAATGATGAAATCATTTGGCAGGAGCTGGCACTCTATAAAGTATCTACGGATGAAATTGCCGAGAAGGTAAAAGTTGAACGATTACTGAGAGAATATGGTGCAAGAGCGGTAGTGATCAGAAAAGACTATACCATTTTTGAGACCAGTGGTCACCGCGAAGAAATCAACAGACTCATTAATGTTTTAGAACCTTACGGACTCATTGAGTTTGTGAGAAGCGCACGTGTGGCGATTATCAAAGCCAGTAGCGGTTTTCATGAAAAGATCAAAGAATTTGAAGCAACCGACCCGAGTGATGATTTGATCGAAAATGAATACCTGGGAAAACAACAAGAAGTATTTAGTATGTAATCAACCCAATCTATTAAAATATAAAACAAGCAACATGGCAAAGTTAAATTTTGGAGGCGTTGTAGAAAATGTAGTCACCAGAGAAGAATTCCCGCTGGAAAAAGCGCAGGAAGTATTAAAAGATGAAGTAGTAGCCGTAATTGGATATGGTGTTCAAGGTCCGGGACAGGCATTGAATCAAAAAGAAAACGGAATCAATGTGATCATTGGTCAACGAAAAAATTCAAAGAGCTGGGATAAAGCTGTACGTGATGGTTTTATTCCGGGAGAATCTTTATTTGAAATTGAAGAGGCATTACAAAGAGGTACCATCATTTGCTATCTTTTGAGTGATGCTGCGCAAATAAAGTTATGGCCAACGGTACAACGATACCTTACACCCGGAAAAGCGTTGTATTTCTCTCATGGTTTTGGTGTAACGTATAAAGATCAAACCGGAATCGTACCTCCTAAAGACGTAGATGTATTTCTTGTTGCACCCAAAGGGTCAGGCACATCTTTACGCAGAATGTTCTTGCAAGGAAGAGGATTGAATAGTAGTTATGCAATCTTTCAGGATGCAACAGGCAAAGCTTTTGACAGAGTGATTGCATTGGGTATTGCCATTGGTAGTGGCTATTTATTTGAAACTGATTTCAAAAAAGAAGTGTACAGCGATTTAACGGGAGAGAGAGGAACATTGATGGGTGCGATTCAGGGCATATTTGCAGCGCAATATCAAGTTTTACGTTCCAAAGGACATACACCTTCAGAAGCCTTCAATGAAACAGTAGAGGAACTAACACAATCACTGATGCCACTAGTTGCTGAAAATGGGATGGATTGGATGTACGCCAATTGTTCTACCACTGCTCAAAGGGGTGCTTTGGATTGGTGGAAAAAATTCAGAGATGCAACACTACCTGTTTTTACAGAATTGTATGAAAGTGTAGCCACCGGAAAAGAAGCAGCTAAATCAATCGAAAGCAATAGCAAGGCTGATTATAGAGAAAAGCTGGAAGAAGAATTAAAAGAGTTACGTGAGAGCGAGTTGTGGCAAGCAGGAAAAACAGTGAGAAGTCTTCGCCCCGAAAATCAAAAAGTAGAAGAGACCGTAGTGCTTCCATAAAGGTATCGGCATGAAAACAATGAGCTATTCGATAGATTTTAATGCAGCGGCTAATCGTTTGCGAGAAATAGTAGTTAAAACACCGCTTACTTATAATCATTCCCTATCTAGAAAGTATGATTGTGATGTGTATCTGAAAAGAGAAGACTTACAAATCGTTCGTTCCTATAAGTTGAGAGGTGCTTATAACATGATGAGTAGCTTAGACCCTATTCAATTATCGAAAGGGGTCGTGTGTGCCAGTGCGGGTAATCATGCGCAAGGCTTTGCATACAGTTGTAAAAAACTAGGAATTCGTGGAGTTGTTTTCATGCCGGTGATCACGCCGAATCAAAAAATTACCCAAACTAAAATGTTTGGTTCAGATGCAATTGAAGTCATTCTTACCGGAGATACTTTTGATGATTGTGCGATGGCTGCCAAAGCATATACAGCAGCAAACGGAATGACGTTTATTCCACCCTTCGATGATCTGAAGATTATAGAAGGACAATCTACTGTAGCCGTGGAAATACTTGAAGAGCAAAGTAATATTGATTACTTGTTTGTACCAATTGGTGGTGGTGGATTGAGTGCAGGAGTCGGTTCTGTCTTTAAAACCATGTCTCCCCATACAAAAATTATCGGGGCTGAACCGGAAGGAGCACCTTCTATGACAGCAGCTTTGAAAGCCGGTATGCCTGTTGAACTAGAAGCAATAGAGCGGTTTGTGGATGGAGCTGCCGTAAAGAAAGTAGGCGAACTCAATTTTGCTATTTGTAAAGATGTATTGGATGATGTATGTCTGGTTCCGGAAGGGAAAATCTGTTCTTGTATCCTCAAATTATACAATGAAGATGCGATTGTGGTAGAACCTGCCGGAGCATTATCGGTAGCTGCCTTAGACGATTATGCAGAACAGATCAAAGGAAAAGTAGTGGTATGTGTAGTGAGTGGTAGCAATAATGATATTGATAGGATGCAAGAGATCAAGGAAAGATCATTGCAGCATGAAGGATTAAAACATTATTTCCTGATCCGTTTTGCACAAAGACCCGGCGCATTAAAACAGTTTGTCAATGATATATTAGGTCCAAATGATGATATTACCCGCTTTGAATACATGCAAAAACATAATAAAGAAACAGGCCCGGCATTGGTAGGTATTGAATTGAAATCAAGAAAAGACTATCAGCTGTTAGTTGATAACCTGATTGCTCATCAAATAAATTATACGGAACTCAATAAGAACGATAATCTTTTTGGTTATTTGGTTTAATAATCTAATAAGTCCTTATCTTTATTCTGTAATGAATCAAAAGCAGTTATATATTTCCTCCTCTTTCGCTTCCACAGCGACAGGTACTGCTATTACTACTACGACCCTGTAAGGGGTTATACATTTTATATTATCCAAGGATCTTAGGATCGTTTTCAGGGATCATCCTTTCTTCATTCTATTTCAAATTATTATTATGAAAGTGCTCAAATTCGGTGGTACATCAATGGCCAATTCCGATCATATTCAAAAAGTCGTATCCGTTTTATTGAATCAGTCTACTACAGATAGTCTACTGGTAGTCGTTTCAGCCATGAGCGGTGTTACAGATCATTTGCTCAAAATGGCTGTAATGGCAGCCAGTGCTGATGAGTCCTATACAAAAGAAGCAGAGTTATTAGCACTTCAACATCTTACAGCAGTGAGAGAACTTTTACCATTAGAACAACAAAGTTCAGTACTGAGTAAGGTCAAACAGTATTGTAATGAGTTAGAGGAGTTGCTGGATGGAGTGTATCGACTCAAAGAATTATCTGCTCGTACACAAGACAAAATTGTTGCTTTCGGAGAGATAATTTCATCAGTTATACTGTCTGCAAAAACTCAATCATTGCAAATGAATCAGCAATGGATTGATTCCAGATCTTTGATTATCACAGATACGCAGCACGGTAATGCGGCTGTAGATTTTTCAGCTACTAATGAAAAGATACAGACCTATTTTAAAAGCCATGACTACAAATATTACATCGCTCCCGGATTTATTGCATCCAGTTTGGCAGGGTATACCACAACATTGGGGAGAGGCGGGTCTGATTATTCTGCTGCCATTTATGCTGCAGCGTTAGATGCTGAAGTATTGGAAATATGGACAGATGTAAGTGGCATGATGACTGCAGATCCAAGATTGGTCATCAATGCAAAGCCTATTGCACAAATTTCTTATCAGGAAGCTATGGAGCTCTCTCATTTTGGTGCTAAAATCATTTATCCGCCAACCATACAGCCTGTTATGCATAAGCGAATACCGGTATGGTTAAAAAATACTTTTGCGCCTGAAGAGCATGGAACATTGATTGAAAACTATTCAGCTGCTTCTGCAGATTTCATTCGAGGCATATCCAGTATCAATAGTATTAGTTTATTGAGTTTGGAAGGAAGTGGCATGGTTGGAATTCCCGGTTTTTCTAAGCGACTGTTTGAAGCATTGGCCAATGAAAAGATCAATGTGATATTGATAACGCAAAGTTCATCGGAACACTCTATTTGTGTGGCTATTAATGAATCAGATACGTTGAAGGCAAAAAGAGCCATTGATGCTGCATTTCATATTGAAATTATAAGTGGAAAAGTAGAGCCGCTTATTGTAGAAACAAATCTGTCAATTTTAGCATTGGTGGGTGAGCAGATGAAAAGCCATCCGGGTATTAGTGGAAAAATGTTTGGTTCATTAGGACGTAATGGTATCAATGTTCGAGCGATTGCACAAGGTTCATCAGAAAAAAATATTTCAGCTGTTATAGCGTCACGAGATGTAAAAAAAGCGATCAATGTATTACATGAAACTTTTTTTGAAACAACTTATAAACAACTGAACATTTTTGTTGCAGGTGCGGGAAATGTTGGAGGTAAATTATTGGAACAAATTAGACAGCAACAAACGATTCTTCGAGATCAACTGCATGTGCAGATTAGGGTTATAGGTATTGCTAACAGTAAAAAAGCACTGATTGATGAAAATGGAATTGACCTAGACGTTTGGCAGTCGAGATTAGCAGATGCACCACTCAGCTCCATTGAGAATTATTTTGCTATTATTAAGGACAAGAATTTAAGAAACAGTGTGTTTGTAGATGTTACAGCAAGTGATGTAGTAGCAGGTGTTTATGAATCTCTGTTAACAAAAAGTATATCCATAGTAGCTTGTAATAAAATTGCATGTTCTTCTTCTTATCCTTCTTATCAACGTTTGAAATCTTTGGCTAAATCCTACAATGCCTTATTTCTTTTTGAAACCAATGTGGGGGCAGGGCTCCCAGTCATCGGAACCTTAAATGATCTTTTAAGAAGTGGGGATCAGATCCAAAAAATACAAGCAGTACTATCAGGTACTTTGAATTATGTGTTCAATCATTATGATACTTCAATCCCTTTTGCAGAAGTAGTTAGAAAAGCCCAAGCAGAAGGATATACTGAACCGGATCCTCGACTCGATTTAGGTGGTACAGATGTGATGCGTAAAATAATGATACTGGCCAGAGAAACAGGTCAGCCTTTGGAGATGCAGGATATTATCAATACTTCTTTTCTTCCTTCCAGTTGTTTCGATGGAACTGTAGATGATTTTTACGAAGAGTTAGCCAAGCAGGAAGCTCATTTCCAACAACTATATAAAGAAGCTGCAACAAAAAACGGTAAACTAAAATTTATCGCTACTTATGAAAATGGAACGGCAAAAGTTGGATTGGAAACGGTTGCCCCTGAGTCCGATTTCTATCATTTATACGGTAAAGACAATCTTGTATTATTTCATACGCATCGATATCATCAACAGCCATTGGTGATTAAGGGAGCCGGCGCGGGTGCTGAAGTAACAGCATCCGGTGTTTTCGCAGATATTATTCGTGTAGCAAGAATATAAACTATGGAATACGGACAATCAATAAAAATAAAAGCACCGGCAACCATCGCGAATATGGTTTGTGGTTTTGATATACTGGGATTCGCAGTTGCAGAACCGTATGATGAAATGACGATTACGCTTAAAAAAGAACCTGGTATTTCCATCGTTCATACAGATGATCATCAATTGCCAACTGAACCCAATGATAATGTTGCAGGTGTAGCATTACAAGCTATGTTGTCTGAGCTAACCATGCCTGTTGGGTTTGATGTAATTATTCATAAACATATCAAACCGGGAAGTGGATTGGGTTCAAGTGCTGCAAGTGCAGCAGGGGCAGTAGTAGCAGCTAATTATTTATTAGGCGAAGTATTCAATAAAGAATCCTTAGTTCAGTTTGCGATGCACGGTGAAAAATTAGCATCCGGTGTAAAACATGCTGATAATATTACTCCATGTATTTATGGAGGTATTACATTGATCAGATCTATTTTTCCATTAGATATCATTCCATTACAACCACCTCCATTATTTGTTACCATTGTACACCCACAGATTGAAGTAAAAACAGCTGATGCACGAAGTATTTTAAAAAAGCAAGTCTATTTGAAAGATGCCATTAAACAGTGGGGGAATATCGCCGGATTGGTATCCGGATTATTACAGAGCGATTATGCATTGATTGGAAGATCATTAGAGGACGTACTCATAGAACCCGTAAGAAGTATTCTTATTCCCGGGTTTGATGAAATAAAAGAAAGGTCGAAATCAGTAGGGGCATTAGGTGGTGGTATTTCAGGTTCGGGTCCTTCTGTTTTTATGTTGAGTCGCAGTCTGGAAACTGCCCAATTAGTGGAGATACAAATGAAAGCAGTATTTCAACAAATGAATTTGCTACACTATACGTATGTTACGACTGTTAGTTCAAACGGCGTACAGTTGTTTTCTGCATAATCACCAACCATGAAATATTATAGTACCAATAGACAATCACCGGTCGTCAGTTTTAAAGAAGCTGCATTAAGAGGACAAGCACCAGATAAGGGACTTTATTTTCCTGAAAGAATCCCTGTAATAAATCAGCAATGGCTGAATAATATTCGATCTATTCCTAAAATAGAGCTTGCCTATCAAATTATGCAACCTTATGTAGGAGGAGATATTTCAGCAGAGCAATTGTATCAGATTGTGACAGAAACCATCGATTTTGATTTCCCTTTGACTCAACTGGAAGAAGATATTTATGTATTGGAATTGTTTCATGGTCCAACACTCGCATTCAAGGATGTTGGTGCAAGGTTCATGAGTCGCTGCTTGGGCTATTTTTCGCATGACAAGACCACTAAGACTACTGTTTTGGTAGCTACTTCAGGAGATACAGGCGGGGCCGTAGCCAACGGTTTTTTGAATGTAGAAGGTGTAGAAGTCATAATTCTGTATCCGGCTGGTAAAGTAAGTCGTGTGCAAGAGTTGCAACTGACCACTTGCGGTAACAATATTACTGCAGTGCGTATTAACGGAACTTTTGATGACTGCCAGCAAATAGTGAAAGAAGCGTTTATGGATCAACAGTTGGCTGAACGCCTACAACTCACTTCTGCCAATTCTATTAATATTGCCCGATGGTTGCCTCAACAACTCTATTATTTTCTGGCAATGCAACAATGGCCGGCATCACAAACAGCTCCTGTTATGGCAGTTCCCAGTGGTAACTTAGGTAATATAGCGGCGGGCTTATTGGCAAAAAGATCCGGGTTGGGGATGGGTAATTTTATTGCGGCATGTAATATCAACGACAGTATCACTGATTTTTTAGAAACAGGAATCCATACATCTAAACAAGCAGTGATGACTTATTCTAATGCAATGGATGTAGGAAACCCGAGCAACCTGATTCGAATCCTAGAAATGTATCAGCATAATCTCAGCTTCATCAAATCACAAGTAAGTAGTAGTACACAAACGGATGAGGCAACTATTTATGCCATACAATCAGTATATGAAAACAATAAGTATATTTTAGATCCACATGCAGCAGTTGGTTATAGTGCTTTGAAACAAGTACTCAGAAAAGGAGGGAAAGGGGTGCTATTGGCTACTGCTCATCCGGTAAAGTTTCCGGAGATTGTCGAGAAAGTTATTGGTACATCTATTCCAATACCGGAATCTATCAAGCCATTATATACATTGTCTCAGCAAATGATTGATATGGAAGCTTCTTATGAATGTTTTAAAGAGTGGATCTGGTATCGAAGTGGATTATGACTTATACTTCTTTCTTATTAAAGAAGATCGTAAAAACACTGCCCTTATTCACTTCGCTATCTGCTGTAATAGATCCACCCATGGCTTCAACTTGTGTTTTGGTAATAAAGAGTCCAACACCCTTGGCTTCCGCATGTTTATGAAAGGTTTTGTTGAGTCCAAATAGTTTATCAGCATGTCTTTTAAGATCTATACCCATGCCATTATCGCTAAATTTGAGAGTGAGTATACCATTTTGAAACAGCGTTTCTACATGTATAACAGGCGTTCTGTTAGGTGATTTGTATTTTAAGGAATTCGATAACAGATTTTGCAAAATACTTTCCAGATAAAGTCTTGGATATTCAATAGTAGGTGCTTTGGTAAAATTATAACTTACAACGGCTTCAGTTTCCAATATCTTACCTACCATACTTTCTTTTACTTTTTTGAACACTTCTTCAAAAAGAAGCACTTCTCTTTTTTTATCTGTATCTTCTTGAATTTTTAATGCATCAACCAATTCATTCAGGGTTTCAGATAGATTATGAATAACGGTTTCAAACTTTTCGAATAAAAGTGCTTTCTCTTCACTGGTTTCACTTTCTTTATATAGCCACAATAATGAATTGAGGTTACTAACCGGAGAGCGAAGATTATGAGAAGTAATATGTGCAAAGTTTAATAATTGCTGATTTTTCTTTTGCAGTTGTAAGGATAAGATTTCCTGCTCTGTTTTAGCATTTTTCATCTCAGTGAAATCTGTTGCTACACAGCAAATAGCGAATACCTGATTATGCTCATCGATTAATGGGAATTTATTCGTCATCATTGTTTTCTGACTTTCATAGGCCTGAACATTCACTTCATTTGTTATTCCCTTAGCAGATTGAATAATTTGATTCTCATCCTGTGTTAGTTGATCAGCAGTTTCTTTTGGAAAAATATCATAGGCATTTTTACCGATCATTGATTCAGGTTCAAGTCCGAAATCTGAAGCAAATTTTTTATTGACCAAAATATAGTCTCCGGATATGTCTTTTACAAAAATGGCTGCTGAAGTATTATTAATGATTGCGTTTAGTAGTTGTTCTTTTTTTCGTAATTCATTTGTTCTTTGAAGGATGGTATGTTCCAGATTTTTATTTAATGCTTCAAGTTTTTCCTCTGCTTGAGTTTTTCCATAGTTAATTCTATTGAGCTGACGGGCAGAAATACTGATCAATAACAGGCCTATTAAAATGAATGAAGTAGCAAATATTCCAATTCCGAATTCTACACTTACCAAATTAGACCTATGTAAATAAACTCTAATGACGCCTAGAAAAATCACAGATAAAGTTAATGTTGGGAATAGCTGACGCGCCATTCTATTCCCAATTTTATTCCCTGTTAATAAACCAGTGATGCCTAGATTGCTATTTAAAAGAGAAGTCGCAATTGATAATATTAAAAAACCGAAAGCCGTGTGTATGGCCATTGACCCAATAGATGATAATTTATAGAATACAGGTACCCCCAATAAATAACCAATGATTGCTAGAAATGAAATAAGGGAGATGGTATGCAATAAATATTGGGCAATTTTTCTCGAGCGTTCTTGCGTACCCTTGACTAAACAAAAAGAAAATCCTAATAAACAAAAAGACAAAGCAGTACCTCTGGCCATTCTTCCGGGATAGGAATCTATGTCTTGATTGTATAAAAAATCTTTGACAAATAATTCGTCAATTGAAAAGTTCAATTGAAATTCATACTGGATTAAAGTTGCTAAACCAATTAACGCTATAAAAAAGCAAAGTATTCTATTTAAAAAAGACCATTTTTTAGATGCTATCCTATATAACTCAATAGATGATAAAATGAAAAGAATTGAAGTATTGGCTTTCATATTCGCATACCCAGGGATAATACTAGTCAGTAAAGGAATATTCAATAGCCATCCTAATAATACCATACAACCTAATGCAAATACAAAAATGCATGTAGATTTTATGAAGAATGTTATTTTTTGTTGAGTCATGTTTTAAAAAACCATTCTGATAAGGTAAAATATGATTAATTATTCAGATTATAAATTGATCTGCAATGTTTTTAAGCCATAATTAAACAATAATGTTGAATAAAGCGTATACTGTGAAAGGAATCATTTTATTGTTCGTCTAGTAAAGCAGTATCTAAATAAGCTTTCTATCAATCTATGATAAAAAAATCGAGCATACAACTTTTGCGTATCCCGTTTTCTTACTTTTTAATGCCAGTATTTTGGTTTAGTCTGAGTTTTGTTGAAAATATCCATTTGATGAATGCGGTTATAAGTTTTATCATATTACATGTATTCGTTTATCCATCTAGTAATGGCTATAATTCTTTCATGGATCAGGATACATCCAGTATAGGTGGTATTAAGAATCCTCCGAAGGCCGAGAAAGAATTATTTATTATCACCATTATTTTGGATATCATTTCTTTGTTATTGTCTTTGATCATTTCATTATCGTTTGCAGGAATGCTAGTCATTTATATAGTATGCTCTCGGTTGTATAGTTACAGAGGTGTGAGATTGAAAAAATATCCGGTTTTAGGATACCTGACCGTTATTCTTAATCAGGGAGGAATTGTTTTTTTGATGATTTATAATGGTGTTACTAATAATATTCATCTCGATTTTCCTTTTATTGGCTGTATTACAGCTTGTTTATTGATTGGAGGCTTTTATCCTATTACTCAAATTTATCAGCACGATTCAGATGAAAATGATCATGTCACAACCATCTCTATGCTATTGGGGAAGCGAGGTACTTTTATTTTCTGTAGTTTATTGTATCTGCTGGCTTTTGGTTTGTTGTTTCTTTTTTTTAATCAGCAACAGCAGCTCCATCTATTTGCTGTTGTACAAATCTTCTTTTTACCCGTGGCCGTATATTTTCTTATTTGGGCATCAAAAGTTTGGCGAAATCCTCAAAAAGCAGATTATGAACATACCATGAAAATGAATTGGATAGCATCAACCTGTACTTCATTGGCATTTATAACCATACTCTTAATTAAATATTTTGACTGATATTATTTCCATAGCAACGACCGTACCTCAATACTGTCATCCGCAAGATGATATTCTTCTTTATATGGGAGATGCTTTCCAACTCGATGATACAGAAAAACGAAAACTCAAGTTCATGTATCATCAAAGCGGAATAGAACAGCGATATTCTGTAGTGCCAGATTTTTCATCAATAGCGGCTGAAAAATTTTTCTCTTTAAACAATAGTAAAAAAATAGAGCCTAGTTTGGAAGAGCGTCTGAAAATTTACGATGAGTCTTCTCTGGAACTTTCTGTTGATGCAATACAAAAATGTATCAGTGGGTTTATATCGGAACAGGAGATTACTCATTTAATAACGGTTAGTTGTACCGGAATGACAGCTCCGGGTTTAGATATTAAATTGATGGAGGAATTGGGACTGAATAAAAATATTTTTCGTACTTCAGTCAATTTTATGGGTTGCTATGCTGCTATACATGCTTTGAAGTTAGCAGACATGATTGCACAAGGAACTCCCAGTGCCAATATTGTAATAGTTGCGGTTGAATTGTGTACGCTTCATTTTCAAACTACGATGACTGAAGATAATATAGCTAGTAGTCTTTTATTTGCTGATGGTTGTGCAGCTGTTTTAATATCAAATAATATACATCGAGCAAATAAGATCAGGATGGATGGATTTCATGCTCAAATTGCTATCGAAGGAAAATCAGATATGGCCTGGGAATTGGGGTCTAAGGGCTTTCAAATGAGGTTAAGTGGGTATATTCCCCAGTTAATTGAAGCTGATATTGAATCCTTGTTATCAGGTGTATTAGAAGAAAGAGGGATAACTAAAGAATCTATTCATCATTGGTGTATCCACCCCGGCGGAAAAAGAATTCTTGACAGCATTCAACGAAAATTAAACTTATCAAGCGATACGCTTGATCAGTCTAGAGCTGTATTGAAAGAATATGGGAATATGTCATCACCCACCATTCTTTTTGTACTCAAAAATATCTTTGAAAATAAGTATCAACCTAATGAAAACATATTGGGAATGGCTTTTGGTCCGGGCTTAACCATGGAAACTTTTACAGCACATTTTGTATGAATTTAGCAAAGAGATCATATGAACAGGAACTCTTAGATGACATTACTATACCCTTTGAAGCTATTCGTCTGAATATGCTTGAATTGGACACTATTAATACTTACTTAGGAGGGCATCGTATCACGATAAAAGGAGTAAAACTATTAGCCGGTAAACAAGAAGTTATACATGTTTGTGAAATAGGTTGTGGCGGAGGAGATAATCTAGCTGCTATTGCACGATGGGCAAGTAGTAAAAATATTCAACTTGAAATGACGGGTATAGATATCAATCATAATTGTATAGACGTTGCTGCCAATAGAAAAGATATTGGTTCTAAAGTAAAATGGATTACAAATGATTATCGTAATGTCAATTTTTCTGAGTATCCCGATATTATTTTTTCAAGTTTATTCTGTCATCATTTCACGGATGAAGCTCTTATAGAACAACTTCAATGGATGCATCAAAATTCAACGAAGGGATTCTTCATCAATGATCTCCACAGACATAGGCTGGCTTATTATTCAATAAAAATTCTGACGCAAGTATTCTCTAAATCTTATTTAGTGAAAAATGATGCACCCTTAAGTGTTAAACGTGGATTTAGAAAAGAGGAGTGGGTGTATTTACTCGGCAAGGCTTTCATTAACGCTGAGGTATCATGGGAATGGGCATTCAGATATTTAGTGCTGTCAAAAAAATAGAATTGAGCGAAAAAGATAAAATATATGACATAGCGGTTATTGGCGGTGGATTAGCCGGACTTACACTTGCCATACAATCTGCCAATGCAGGATATCAAACCATTCTCTTTGAAAAAGAAAGCTACCCATTTCATAAAGTTTGTGGCGAATATATCAGTATGGAGAGCCATGATTTCTTATCGCAATGTGGAGTGCCTTTACAAGAATGGAATTTACCAATGATTTCTAAATTACATATTTCCGATTGTGAAGGAAAGCTATACGAATTTCAGTTGCCTTTAGGTGGCTTTGGTATTAGCAGATTTAAATTGGATAACACTTTGGCTACAATTGCCAAGCAAAAACAGGTGGAGCTATGTGAAGAGACGAAAGTGGAAGATGTACTATTTCAAAATGATTTGTTTACAATAGATACCAAAAATAAAAAGTATACCACAAAATTGGTAGCTGGATCATTTGGCAAAAGGTCTAATCTAGATATCAAATGGAGAAGAAGATTTTCTTTAAAGAGTAAGAATAGATTGAATAACTATATCGGAGTAAAGTATCATATCAAATATGATATAGCTAAGGATTTGATAGCGCTGCATAATTTTCAAAATGGATATTGTGGCATATCTAAAATTGAGGACGATATATGTTGTGTATGCTACCTAACCACGACTGATCAACTTTCATCTGCAGGAAATACGATTGAGAAATTAGAAGCTACTGTTTTGTCTAAAAATAAAGCCTTAGCTGATATTTTTTCAAAAGCACAGTTTTTGTACGAGAAGCCGCTTACAATTGCTCAAATTAGTTTTGATCAAAAAAAACAAGTTGAAAACGGTATATTAATGGTAGGAGATGCTGCCGGTCTTATTACGCCTCTTTGTGGCAATGGAATGAGTATGGCGATGCATGCTTCAAGTCTGGCATTTCAACAGATGAAACTTTTCCTCGAAGGAAGTATTACTCGTGAGCAAATGGAAAACCAATACAGTAAAGCTTGGAAGAATCAATTCTCAAAAAGATTGGCTATAGGAAGACTTGTACAGTCTTTTTTTGGAAATCCTTTTGTGACAAGAATTTTCTTGTCCACCATATCGAAGACACCCAAACTTGCTAACTGGTTAATTCGCCAGACTCATGGCAGTTCTTTTAGTTAGGGCTTTAACAATTTGATAATATTCAGTTGTAAGGGATTAAAAGATGATCCGTCTTTATGGATAATCAATCAACAACTGTTATATGAAACAATCCTTTTTGCTATTCTTTTCTATGATTTTGGCATTTTCTCTATTCAGCCAAACACCGGAAACTCGAAAAAAGCAGTATAATCTTTCCAATAATCTTGCCATCAGTGGATATGACCCTGTTGCCTATTTCACGGCCAAAAAAGCCATAAAAGGGAAATCAACATATTCAGTCACTGAAAAGAGTGTTACATATTATTTTTCTTCAAAGGAAAACTTAGAGGCTTTTCAAAAAAATCCTTCCGCGTATGAACCTGAATATGGCGGCTGGTGTGCGTATGCCATGGGCGCTACCGGTGAAAAAGTTCCGGTTGATCCAGAAACTTTTAAGATTGTCAACAATAAACTCTATCTCTTTTATAACCGCTTCTTTAATAATACACTGAAAGATTGGAATAAAGATGAGGCTAACTTAAAATCCAAGGCTGATATAGCATGGAAAAAATTTATCAACTAATGCGTATTTAAAAAACAAATCAATGAAATCGTCTATTATACTATTGTGGGTATTAAGAATCATCGCTGCAGTTATTATGTTACAAACACTTTATTTCAAGTTTTCAGCAGCGGAAGAATCTGTTTTTATTTTCACAGAAATGGGTATTGAACCTTGGGGGCGTATAGCAACCGGAATATTTGAATTGATTGCTTCCATTTTAATACTGTATAGTCCAACAAAATTTTTTGGAGCCATTATAGCGGCCGGTATTATGAGTGGTGCTATACTTTCTCATCTGACTGTTTTAGGGATTGAAGTCAAAGATGACGGAGGGCAACTTTTTGCGTATGCACTTGTTGTTTGGATTTGTAGTGCCATAATAATCTGGATGGAAAAAGAAAAAATAATACAATTGGCAAAAAAACTGAATCATAAGTAATCATTATTGTCCGACTAAATTTATTGTAAATTCTTTGTAAACTGCAGCGGGTCGTCAATTTGAAAGATTTTAATA
>NZ_JBHYCW010000028.1:0-39973 GCF_051861365.1 Sediminibacterium sp.
ATTCTTAAAATATGGGCTTATAATGGGCTTATATAGGGCTTATATACGGTTTATATTGGTTTTATTCATGGTACAAGTATACTACTGATACGAAGTGTCTAGAACTGTCTTGCACTGAAAAAACTTTATAATTGATAGGTATTTTACGGATATAGCTTTACAGTATGGATGGATAATACTGAATAAGCTTTACAGTTTTCAAAATAGTACTGATTTGGCTTTACGGTATCATTTGCTCCTTTCACCACAGAGTGTTCAAAAAAAGATGTTCGTCTCAACGTCCGCTCTCTCGCCCTAGGCGAGATCGGGAGATGATGCGAGAAACTGCTTTTTTTAAGATGATGGGTAGAGTGGAGGGAGTACACTCTGCGCGGAAGGAAACTGTATGTCAAATAGATATTTAATCATGACTTATGCATTTTAATCGAAGCAATTTTTTTGATTCTACATTTCTTTTCGAATTCGAAAAGAATTAATGGGAACTTTAACTTTAAACTTTTAAATGACTTAAAATAATGAATAAATTACGCTTCTCTTTAATTTTACTGCCATGTGTACTTATTTGTTAGTCTATATGTTTAAATTGATTAACTTAAATTAATTACCTTGCTATAGCAATAGAGTCTGTGATATTTATTCTTATTTTAATTTTATATGTACGAATTATTCTTCCAGAACTTTAATACAAAAGTTGCTCTCACTAAGGAGGAAGAAACACTTATAAAAAATTATCTCATTCCAAAAAAGCTCAGAAAAAAACAATACCTATTACAAGAAAATGAGGTTTGTAAAAGTTATGCTTTTATTGAAAAAGGTGCATTAAGAGCTTATTCCGTAGATGATAGTGGTAATGAACATATAATTCAATTTGGAATAGAAGGATGGATTGTTTCTGATCTCTACAGCTTTCTTACAGGTGAGCCTGCTACTTACAATATTGATGCATTAGAAGATTCCGAATTAGTATTAATAAGTAAAACAGCACACGAAGAGTTATTGCAAAAGCTCCCCAAATATGAAACTTTTACAAGACTGAATATTACGGGAGCGTATATTGCTATGCAAAAAAGATTGACCTCAATCATTAGTTCTCCTTTAGAGGAACGATATACAAATTTTACCAAAGCCTATCCTGAAATTATACAACGTGTACCTCAACACATGATTGCTTCTTACATGGGCTTAACTCCGGAAACATTGAGCCGTATCAGGAAAAGAATTTCAGCTAAATAGTTTAACGCATTTGAGAGAAAAGCATTGATCAAAATCAATGCTTTTTCTTGCTTACCCTCAATGGCGCTTGGGTATGCACCGGCGTAGCTTTGCTCTATCAAAAACAAAGAATATGAAGACAAAAAAAACAATTGCAATCATCGGAGCAACAGGCAATATGGGTTCAGCCATTTCAAAAAGCCTTTCTAAGGGTAATTACAGATTGCTATTAAAAGCCAATGAAGAGGACAAGCTGGATGTATTGGTAAAGGAAATTGAATCTATTCAAACAAAAGCTGAAGTAGGGGTGGCAGTTTGTCCGGCAGAAGCTGGTTGGGAAGCGGATATTATCATTCTTGCTCTTCCGTTCGGAGCAGAAAAAGAAGTAGCTAAAAAAATTAAAGAAGTAGCTAATCAGAAAATTGTGATCTCTATCTCTAATCCTTTAAATGAAACATTTGATGGGTTGGTAACAGCGTCAGATACAAGTGCCGCCGAAGAGCTGCAAAAATTATTGCCTAATTCAAAAGTGATCAAAGCCTTCAATACCACTTTCGCGGCAGATTTTTCATCACCTGTGATTGATGGCAAACAAGTAGATGCTTTTATTGCCGGTAATGATGAAGAAGCATTACAAACAGTTTCAGAATTAGTAACTACAGCAGGTTTTAATCCGATAGTAGCCGGTGATTTATCAATAAGCAGAACATTGGAGAGCATGCAGCTTTTATTGATTCAGTTAGGGATCAAATACAACTATAACTGGCTGGCAGGCTGGAAAATATTACACAACTAATCATTCATATAACAATAAAACAATTAAAATGAAAAAAATAACATTCATTCTCGCCGCATTTTTTACGTTAACCTCATTTTCTGTAGCCTTATCTACATGGCAAAATGATGATGCCCATTCACAGCTTGGCTTTACAGTAACGCATTTAGGTATTGCTGATGTTT
This sequence comes from Sediminibacterium sp., assembly GCF_051861365.1. Classification (NCBI taxonomy): domain Bacteria; kingdom Pseudomonadati; phylum Bacteroidota; class Chitinophagia; order Chitinophagales; family Chitinophagaceae; genus Sediminibacterium; species Sediminibacterium sp. The sequence goes on from NZ_JBHYCW010000028.1 coordinate 2,173, forward strand.
CAGGTACATTCAATGATTTTGATGTTACTATTAACTCATCGCAACCGGATTTTAGTGATGCTTCGCTTGAGCTTACTGCTAAAACAAGTTCTATTGATACAAGGGTTGAAGCAAGAGATAACCATTTGAAAAGTGCAGATTTCTTTGATGCGGAAAAATATCCTGTGATGACTTTTAAAAGTACTTCTATCAAAAAAGTTGGTAAGGCTTCATATAAACTTATTGGAGATCTGAACCTACATGGTGTCACAAAACAGGTTACAATGGACCTACTTTTTAAAGGCGCTGTTGAAAATCCAATGAGCAAAAAACTGACAGCCGGTTTTCAGGTTACGGGTGTGATTAATCGTGCAGACTTTAACCTCGGCAATGGATTTCCACCTCCAATGATTAGTAATGAAGTTCGTATAAAAGCAGATGGGGAGTTTGTACAGTAATGACATAAGAGAGGCTTAATTGTTAACAATTAAAAATTAAAGTATGAAACAGCTAGAAAACAAAATAGCGCTCATTACCGGAGCAGGTTCGGGCATTGGGAGATCAACAGCATTACTTTTTGCACAAGAAGGTGCAAAAGTAGTTGTATCGGATATCAGTGAGATCAATGGAAACAATGTGGTTGAAGAAATCCAAAAATTAGGTGGTGAGGCTTTCTTTGTGAAAGCAGATTCGTCTAAAGCTTCCGATAATGAAGTGTTGGTGAATCAGACCATTGAAAAATATGGTTCTCTGGATATTGCAGTTAATAATGCCGGTATTGGCGGTCCGCTGGGGGTCACTGGTGAATATCCATTGGATGGATGGCAAAAGGTAATTGACATTAATTTATCCGGTGTTTTTTATGGTCTGCGTTATCAAATTCCAGCGATGTTACCAAAAGGCGGAAGCATCATCAACATAGCTTCTATTCTGGGGCAGACAGGTACTAGGTTTTCACCGGCTTATGTAGCAGCCAAGCATGGTGTGGTTGGTTTAACCAAAGCTGCTGCACTGGAATATGCAGATAAAAAAATTCGTATCAATTCTGTTGGTCCGGGATACATCAATACGCCGCTTTTAACTTCTTTAGATGAACCAACAATGAAAGCGTTGGTTGGTTTACATCCTATTGGACGCCTAGGTGAATCAGAAGAAATTGCAGAACTGATTCTTTGGTTAGCATCTTCCAAATCTTCTTTCGTAACCGGTACTTACCATGCTGCAGATGGTGGTTACTTAGCACAATAATAAAATGTTGATATAGACTTCCTCAGTAGAAAATAACTGTTAGGAATCCTATTAAAAACTTAGAAAATGAAAAAAATAATACATGTAAGTAAGGCCGATACAATGACAGATATCGGATTACTCGTAGCAAGATTGGGAATAGCAGTATTAATGTTAACACATGGTATCCCCAAAATGATGATGTTACTTTCAGGGGCACCGGTGCAGTTCCCCCCTGTAATGGGATTGAGTGCTGAATTATCATTGATGCTTACGGTATTTGCAGAAGTATTTTGTTCTGTATTAATCATGGCAGGTTTAGCGACCAGGTTAGCCGTAGTTCCTCTGATCATTACGATGCTTGTAGCGGCATTCATTATTCATGCTGCTGATCCACTGGCAAAACAAGAACCTGCGTTGCAATATTTGTTGGTATATATAGTACTGCTGTTTGCGGGTAGTGGTAAGTATTCTATTGATTATCTGCTACAGGGTAATAGATCAAATAATGTCTCTACTCGTACATCAATAGTGGAAGACTATAATTATTAACAACAAACTAAAATCAAGAAGATGAAAGTGGCATTAATAGGCGCATCAGGCTTTGTTGGGAATGCAATTTTAAACGAGTTGCTGCAAAGAGGTCATCAGGTAACAGCTATTGTACGCAGTGCTAATAAAATATCCCCAGCAGAAAATGTAACAGTAGTTGTTGCGAATGTTTTGAATGAAACAGAATTGTCAAATGCAATAGTGAGGCATGACGCTGTAATTAGTGCGTATAATGCTGGATGGACAAACCCTAATCTATATCATGAATTTTTGCAAGGATCACAAGCTATTCAGGAAGCGGTTAAGAAATCCGGGATAAAACGATTGATTGTTGTCGGTGGTGCTGGTAGTTTATTTGTTGCCCCTGATCAACAAATTGTAGATACCGAAGGGTTTCCAGAAGAATGGAAACCAGGTGCTTTGGCAGCAAGGGATTACCTGAATATACTTAAAGAGGAAAAGGAACTGGATTGGACTTTCCTGAGCCCGGCAGTAGAAATGCACCAAGGTACCTCGGGAATAAGAAAAGGGACTTATAGAACTGGACTAGATAACCCGGTATTTGATGAAAATAATCGAAGTGTGATTTCTGTGGAAGATGTGGCAGTAGCAATTATAGATGAACTAGAGAATCCGAAACATCTGCGTCAAAGATTTACAGTTGCTTACTAAGCAATACTATATTTTAAAGCAATTTATTATGGAAAAATTATTCAGATATGCGGCTTCCTTACAAAATGCAGGAATTCACATAGCCCGGATAGGAATGGTGATTGTATTGCTTTGGATTGGTGGATTAAAAGCATTTCGCTATGAAGCAGTAGGCATCATACCTTTTGTTGCAAACAGTCCCATGATGAGTTTTTTTTATAAATATGATGCTCCCGAATATAAAAAATACATGAATAAAGAAGGTGAATACAAACCTGATAATATTGTTTGGCACCAAGAGAATAATACCTATTTGTTTTCGTATGGATTGGGGGCAGTTATTGTATTAATCGGATTATTCATTGCTTTATACCCTTTATTTCCGGCATTGTCAGCGGTAGGTAGTTTTTTGGCGTTTATTATGTCGCTGGTTACTTTATCCTTTTTGATTACTTCATCAGAAACATGGGTGCCTGCCTTGGGTGACACTGAATCAGGATTCCCTTATCTAAGTGCCGCAGGCAGGCTGGTCATAAAAGATACCATCATGATGGGTGCTGCAGTGGTTACTATGGCACAGGCAGCAAAAAAATATTTAGAGCAGAAAAACAGATCGAAAGAAACTCAGATGGATTTTCAAAAACAATATAATATCCTGCATAAGCAATAAAAAAGCAATTAACAGCATTTGAGTTGTCCGGTATTTGCACAAAGGAATGAAGGCTTTTTTAGAAGATTGATTTCGACGCAAATGTTATAAAATTTCAAATACATTGGGCTGTACAAAATGCTGCCCATCTGAAAAAGCAATATGTTTTCTTTTCATAGCGATTGCAGGACCAGTTGCAGTGACATTGATCAATATCAATACAATTTCTTGTTTATCCTCAATGGAGTTGATTTTTTGGCTTTATAGCTTTGTGCTATCAAATCAAGTAAATTTTAAAAATAAAAAAATGGAAAACAAAACAATTACCCCAACAGAAACAGTAAAAATAATGTTTGCAGCATTTGGCGCAGGCAAAATGGATGAATTGAAAAAAACCTTGTCAGAAGATACCGTTTGGGTCTATCATAGCACGGATGAAATTCCTTACAACGGTACTTATGTCGGAAAAGATGAAGTGCTGAAGTTTATCGGTAATATCATAACACATGTCGATATAGAAGGCTTTCAAACTAACCATTTTTTCGAGAACGGGAACCGTGTAGTAGTGTTGGGAAGTGAAAAACAAAGAATTAAAAAGAATGGAGAGTTATTAGAACAGGATTGGGTGCAATCATTCATCGTGGAAAATGGTCTTATCACCAGACTTGATGAATATGCTAATACTTCTCATGCTGCACAATTATTTAGCAAATAAGTGAGGACAGCCAAATTGTATTATTAACTAAATACTAAGTAAGATGAGTAATAAAGAACAAATGAGCCCGATGATGTGTGATCCCGAAACAGGGATCTGTGAAATACCTCAGGCTTCCAACGAAAGTAAAAATATGATAGTTAGTAAACCAGTAAAACTTTTATACTTTACCGATCCAATTTGTTCTTCCTGCTGGGGTATAGAACCACAACTGCGGAAATTGAAGCAGGAATATGGTGCCAGTTTTGACATAGAATACCGGATGGGTGGATTACTGAAAAGCTGGAGTGAATATGGAGGAAGCGATGTAAACGGCCCACAGAGCGTAGCGCAGCATTGGGAGGAAGCTAGTGCTTATTACAATATGCCTATTGATGGAGATGTTTGGAACGAAGATCCGTTGCGTTCTTCATTCCCGTCAGCCATTGCATTTAAAGCGGCCCAACTGCAGGGCAACCACAAAGCAGATCAATTTCTGAGACGTATAAAAGAAATGGTATTCATTGAGAAAAAAAATATTGCAAAATTAAAATACCTGGTGCAGGCAGCGAAAGACGTAGGTTTAGACCATATTCAATTCAAACATGATTATCGGCATAATGCTAAACAGTTATTTGAGGATGATCTTTTAATGGCAAAAGAATGGGGGGTGAGAGGGTTTCCCACCATTTATTTTGTTGATGAAGAGGATAACCGTTTTAAAGTATACGGAAGTAAACCCTATCAAGTGTATGAGCAAGCTTTACTGAAATTGATTCCGGGTAATGTAATAAAAGAGGTAGTAACAACTTATGACAGTATTTTTCAAGGCTATGATACTGTTACCTTAAAAGAGTTTGCTGTATTCTATGATAAAAGTTTAGAAGAAGCAGAAAGTATCCTATATGAACTTGAAGCACGTAAGAAAATAGATCGAGTAGTTTCAAAAGCAGGAAGTATTTGGAAAAAAGCAAAGAGTGTATAAATGAAAAGAGAACAATTTATTACAACAATTATAACAGGAGCAGCAGTCATGACAACATTATCAGCTTTTAATAAGTTTACTAGTGATTTAGATAACCAAGAGCAACTAATGCCTGTTCTCTTCGTTGGTCATGGTTCACCCATGAATGGAATTGAAGACACTGAGTTTAACCGTAGATGGACACAAATGGCAAAGGAGATCCCAACACCTAAAGCAGTATTGGTAGTTTCAGCGCACTGGTTCACAAAAGGTACACAGATTACAGCAATGGAATTTCCTAAAACCATTCATGATTTTGGGGGCTTTCCTAAGGAGCTTTTTGACGTACAATATCCTGCGCCAGGTAATCCAGAATTAGCAAAAGAAACGGTATCCTTGATACATTCTACCAAAGTGGAATTAGATCATGACTGGGGTTTGGATCATGGAACTTGGACAATCGTAAGACATATGTATCCGGATGCAAAAATTCCGGTGTTACAGTTGAGCATTGATTATACTAAGGGGCCGCAATACCATTATGATCTTGCTAAAGAATTATATCAATTACGAAGGAAAGGCGTTTTGATCATTGGAAGTGGTAATATGGTGCATAACCTCCGAATGGTGGCATGGGACAAAATGAAAGTACCTGGGTACGGATATGATTGGGCTTTGCAAATAAATGATAGATTTAAAAATTTGATATCAACCGGCGACCACAAACCGTTGATAAATTATGAAAGTCTGGGTAAAGAAGCTATGTTGGCCATTCCAACACCGGAACACTACCTGCCTTTGTTGTATGCACTAGGGCTGAAAGGTAGCAAGGATCAAATTTCCTTTTTCAATGATAAAGCTGTAGCAGGCTCATTAACAATGACTTCAGTTAAAATGGGTTAGACACAACCTTTGCAGATTATCCTTTGAAATAAAAAGAATGATACATGCTTCTGAATAAGTTCTTCATCAGTTTTTTGAAAGAATGCAAGTATTTATTCGAATTTTCTATTTTAGGGAATGGGGTATTACTAAAATGCATGCTAATCAAAAATTCTCCTAAAATGATTCTCAAGGTGATTTCTCATTCCAACCCTGAATTTCTCTGCATTACCGGTTTCCAATAATTCTACCAGACCTTTATGCGACACAAAGGTCTCAAGTAAGGGTTGTTTTTTGAGTAGACCGCTTTGATGGACGTAATCGAAAATCGGTAATAGCATTTTTTGGAACTTCTTCATTGCTTCATTACCCGTTATTTCATACAACTTACCATGGAAAGCAATTTCATGTTCAATATTGAACAAATGATATTGAGTAACGGGAGGTTCATTTTGAACGATTTGATGTAATTCTGCAATATCTTTCTTTGTTATTCTGTTAAATAAGATATCTGCCATGCCGATTTCAAGAACTAAACGTAATTCAAACATATCTTTTAGGGTGTCTTGATCCAGAATATGGGGATTCATGCTTTTACTCATAATTCCAAAAAGATCCGGACTCGTAATAACAGCCCCCTTTTTTTTCTTTGAATCAATTAATCCCATAATACGAAGCCTTAAGAGCGCCTCCCTGATCACAGTTCTACTAACGCCCAGCATTTCAGCTAATTCAATTTCTTTTGGAATAGAATCGCCCACTTTTAGTTTTTGCTGTTGTAGTAATTCAACTAGACTGGTTTCAACTTTATCAACTAGTGAACTATTGTCGATTGAAATCCCAATAATATTTTCTTTAATCGCTTGTTTCATTGCCACAAATTTCGAGTTGCATGATTCTCGTACAGATGTATACAAGTTACTAATTTATGCAAGTTATTGAAAATCAATAAGTATAATCTGTGGAAAATTATTTTTTGGTAAAGATAAGATAACTTTCTACATTTATTATGTCATACATAATACAATTAAAACACCAAAACTACGATTATGAAATCTGCCTTAGTAAAGATGTGCTTCTTGACCGCATGTCTTTTTACTTTTTTTTCGGGTTACGCTCAAACAAAGCGAATAACCGGGAAAGTTTCTGATGAAGATGCGCAACCCTTATCAGGTGTAACAGTACTTGTAAAAGGAAAAACCCTTGGAACGCAAACCAATAACCAAGGGGAATTTAGTATTGATGCTGCTTCAGGAGAAACATTGGTATTTTCTTACACAGGATTTTCAACACAAGAACTTCGTGTAGGTAGCGCCACATCTTATTCTATTGGCTTAATCCGAAAAACAGATATGTTAGGAGAGGTAGTAGTAGTAGGTTATGGTACACAGACACGTCGAGAAGTAACAGGTGCTGTTACAACGGTGAATAGTCGGGCATTTGAAAACAGCCCAACTACGAATGTCGCTACTGTTTTGCAGGGAAATACTCCCGGTTTAAGAATTCAACAAAGAACCGGACAACCCGGAACAACACCTTCTATTTCATTTCGAGGTGGAACCGAATTTGGTGGAGGTGGTTCACCTTTGTTTATTGTTGATGGTATCATCGTACCATCTTTATATGGAATTGACATCAACGATGTTGCATCCATTGATTTATTGAAAGATGCAGCTTCTACTGCCATTTATGGCGCAAGAGCCGCAAATGGTGTAATACTGTTGACTACCAAAAAAGGTAAAAAGGGTAAGTCGCAAGTTTCTTATTCTTTTGGTCATACAACCAATTTCATACGTCCGAATTCTTCTGAGTATTTGAGTGGAGCTGATTATATCAGGATGAATCGCCTTGGTATACAAGCACGTTTTAAAGCTGACTCACTCGATAATAATACGAATGCCATGAATACAGATCGTGGTCAATTAGTTGGAGCATGGGGATGGGCTGTAAATAATGGATGGACTTCGGCCTCAGGTCTTTATACTACACAATTGGTATCTAATCAAAATAGACATTTATTGAACAAAGCAGGATGGAAATTATTGGTAGATCCCAACCCATTTAATCCATCTCAAATAGATAGTATTCTTTTTACTGACATTACAGTTAAAGAACGAGAAGCATTATTACTCCAGAAAGTAACAACAGTAGAACATAACTTGAATTTTTCAGGTGCAAATGAACAAGGAAATTTTGCATTGTCTCTTGGAACAGTAAAGGACGATGGAATGATCATTGGTTCGTATCTCAAGAGAATGAATATGAATTTCAATGGTGGTTTAAATGTTGGGAAAAATTTGAAGATTAGTACCAACATCAATGCCTACGGTGTAGAACAAGGGTTACCATATGGTGGATTTGGGAGTGTAGATCCCGAAGGTGGTGCGGCTGGTGGATTAATGCAACGATATATTGGAGTTGCTCCAACTGTGCGTTATAAAAATGATACATCAGGTGCAATTTTACCTGGCCCGAATGATGTTACACTTGGTAATCCACTTTACTGGAGTAATCTTACTATCAATAGCACTAATCAACAAAGGTTCATGGGTGGGGTAAATCTTGAATACACGTTACTCCCATATTTAAAATTATTGGTTAGTGGATCAGGCTATTATCAATACACCAATAATAACTTTTTTACCAAAGCTTTTCAGCAAGGTAATAATGGAGCATTTAATACAAATCGTACTGCTAGTTTTAACAACTCTAAGATTTCTCAATACACAACCAATGCCTTCCTGCAATTCAACAAGAATTTTAACGGACATGTTTTGACAGTATTGGCAGGAACTGAGTTTTATGATTATAAGAGCTATGTTAATTCAGGCTTTTCACAGGGTGCACCAACTGATTTAATTCCTTGGTTAGCTGCATCTACACCCCCTAGTGTACTAGGAACAACTATTATTAATCCGGCAGGAGCATCTTCTAACTTCAATGCTTGGGAAAGAATTACCTCTGGGATTACACGTGTGAATTATTCTTATAAAAATCGTTACTTGTTCACAGGAATTGTTCGAGTTGATGGCTCTAGTAGACTTAGTCGTGATAACTATTTTGGAACATTTCCGGGTGTATCAGTTGGCTGGAATACTCATAATGAATCATTTTATCAAAAAGCAGGTATTTCAAAATACATTACTAGCCTGAAACCAAGATTAAGTTATGGGGTGAATGGTAATGTAAATTCATTAGGCTTTTTTGGAACATCACAAGTCTTTAATAATGCAGGTACATATAATGGTTTCGGTGGTACTTATGTTGCATCATACATTAACTCAAATGTTAGATGGGAGAGAACCAATAGTTTGAATATTGGAGCAGATGTGGGATTCTGGAATGATCGTATAATGGTAAATGCCGATTATTTTATTCGTAATGTCTTTGACAAAATTGCTTCATTGGGTATTTCTTCTCAAACAGGATTCGGAGGATTTACAACTAACCTCGGACAATTGCAAAATCGTGGATTCGAAATTGCTGTGAATGCAAAATTGATTGAACCGAAAAAAGTGGATGGATTTACATTGGAAGCAGGGGTTAATATTTTTCATGTTAAAAGTTATGCTAAGAAATTACCGTTTAACGGATTACCTGGTAATAGACAAGGAACTTTTCAAGTGTGGGATCCTAAAAATCCTGGTCAGCTGATGCAGGTAGGTGGATTAGTAGAAGGCAGAAGAATTGGATTAGATGAGGTATGGGCACCTAAATGGAGTGGTATATATCGTTCAGCCGGAGAAATTGCAAAAGATGCAGGTGTATTCAATGCATTTTTACCTTACGGAAACAAACGAATCAAACAACTAGGAGATGCTAGCTGGTATCAAGTAAATAAAAATGACACAATCGATAGCAGACAGTTTGTTTATGTAGGTAGAACTACCCCACAATACATGGGTGGTTTTAATTTAGCAGCAAGCTATAAAGGCTTCAGGCTATATGCGGGATTTGATTATGCCTTTGGTTTTGTCATTTTGAATAATGAGATCGTTCGTGGATTAAGTCAAGTACAAGGGTCTCAGAATTCTACGACTGAAGCACTGAATACCTGGACTCCCAACAACCCAAATGCAAGCTTGCCACGCTTTTATTGGGCTAATTATGGTAGAAATTATGCGACTGATGCAAGTGGTAATAATCCGGCTGCTCAATTATGGGAAAAAGGAGACTATATCATGTTAAGAGAACTAACGGTTAGTCACGACCTATCCTCAAAGATTTTAGGTAAATATTTAAAAAATAAAATCAAAGGATTAAGCATCAACCTTACCGGTACAAACCTTACTTATATCACTGGCTACAGTGGTAATTTCCCTGAAGTAGGCGGTTTTGATCAAGGTAAATTTCCACTACCTAAAAGATTAACCTTTAGTATCAGAGCGATTCTCTAAAATATTATTCTTTTAAAAAATTACAACCATGAAATCATATAGATATAAATATTTTAAACATCTACTCCTCTTGGGAGTGGTAATCTCAACATTCCTATCCTGTTCAAAAAAATTGGATGAAGTAGTTCCCCAAGATGTAATCAGTAAATCGGAGGCTCTTCGTGATCCCAACGCTGCTCGAACACTTTATCATGGCATTTATGGCAGGGTTAGAGCATATGCCGGAACATTCTTTCAACTCGGAGAAATGCGTTCTGATATTTGGGCAGATGGATTATTTACTGAATCAGTTGATGGAGGATTACAAAATCTTTATCGTCATAACATCAGCACGCTCAATGTTCCATTTGGTGATTGGGCTGGTTTTTATAACCTTATTTACAATTTGAATAATGTAATAAAATTATATCCTCAAACTCCTCTGCCGGATGCAGAAAAATCAACAGCCTTAGCAGAGCTATATGGACTGAGAGCTTATGTTTATTATAATATGGTAAGAACATGGGGACCTGTTCCATTGAGCTTAGAACCAATTGAAACAATAAGTAATGCTTCTGAAACCTATAAACGAAGAACTAGTGCTGATACTATCCTAATACAGATCAAAAAAGATATAGATGAATCATTGCGATTATTTGGAACAACCAATACTTTATCAACTGGTAAAAGAGTCTACTGGAGTAGAATCGCAAGTCTTGTGTTGAAAGGGGATGTGCATATTTGGACAGCAACCCATCAAAATGGAGGCGCTGCTGATTTAACGATTGCAAAAACTTCTTTAGAAGAGGTACAGAGATTACAGGGAGCGTCTTTAAATCTTAATTCAAATTACTCAGATATTTTTGATCCGGTAAAAAAGACAAATAATCCTGAGATTATTTTTGCTCTCAATTTTGAATTACAGCAAGCCCAATTAGGTGTATTTGGTAGTTTTACTGTGAATAGTATTCAAGCTACTACACTTTCTTTAAGTCAAGCCCCTACTCCAACTGTTAGTTCTGTTTATCCTTATGTAAACGGTGCTAATAGAGTTGGGTTGAATCAGGCTATGATCAATAGATTAACCAGTGGTCCAGCCGATCAGCGAATTTCAAAGTCATTCAATATTTTATATTCTACCGCTCCACCACATAGTGTTAGAGGGGTATTATTAACAAAATGGTTGGGTTCTACATCAGGAACAACACAAATCTTTAATAATGATCTTTCTATCTATCGTTATGCTGATGTGCTCTTATTATTAGCAGAAGCAAAAACAAAACTTGGAGAAGATCCTTCTAATGAAATTAATGCTATTAGACGAAGAGCGTACGGCACAACATTTCCAGTTTATGTAAATGGATCTCAAGCAAACAATATGAATGCGATTTTGGATGAATATCTGAGGGAGTTTATTGGGGAAGGTCGCAGATGGTGGGCACTTAGGAGAGCTGGAGATTCATATGTATATGCAAATATTAATCCGACCTATTTATCACCTACTACACAGGCTAAACTATTATTACCCATTTCAATGGGGATGTTAAATAATGATCCTATGTTAACTCAGACGCCAGGTTATTAAGCAATTTTCAATTGGTAGTTTGGTTTTAGCCGGGGGGTGAAATACCCCCTGGTTTTTCAAGTTTTTTAATTATATTTTACTGTATGAAAAGAGAAAAAATAAACGGATTGATTGCTGCTCCTTTCACACCGATGAAAGGAGATGGATCAATTGCATATGAGATCATTCCAAGCTATTATAAGCTATTGAAGCAAAATAATGTAAAGGGTGTATTTATATGCGGTTCAACAGGAGAAGGGGTGTCTCTGAGTGCATCTGAAAAATATTTAGTAACAGAAGCCTGGGCTAGCTGCACAAAGAATGATCCGGAATTTAAAGTGATGTTACTGTTGGGTGGTACGAGTATAAAAGAATGTCAAGATTTAGCCATAAAAGTAAGTCAACTTCCCATTCATTCGATTTCCATAACTGCTCCTTTTTATTTTAAGCCAGTTAATGCTAAAGTATTAGCCAAAGTGTGTCAGGAAATTGCCTCAGTTGTTCCTGAATTACCATTTTATTATTATCATATTCCTGTATTAACAGGAGTTGATATATCTATGTATTCATTATTGCAAGAAGTTGATGGGTTGGTCCCAAATTTTGCCGGCATCAAATACACACATGAAGATTTTATGGATTTTCAGTCTTGCCTGAGTTATCAAAATGGGAAATATGATATGCTGTGGGGAAGAGATGAAAATATGCTATCTGCATTAGCAGTGGGTGCAACTGGTGCAGTGGGAAGCACTTTTAATTATGCAGCACCTTTATACAATCGTTTAATTGAGGCATTTCAACAAAATGATTTAGATAATGCCCGAACACTTCAGCTACAGTCCATAGAAATGATCCGTTTATTGGGTAAGTATGGAGGTATAGCTACCGGGAAAGCTTATATGAAATTGATTGGTCTAAATTGTGGAGAGTTCAGACTACCGGTTAAAAATTTGGACTCAACTGACTACGAGCAGTTTGTAAATGATACCGGTAAAATTGGTTTTAATAACTTTTGTTCTGTTCTTGCTAAAAATACGAATGAGGTAGTAACAAATACATCAGTTTAAACTCCATGAAAATTGCTCTGCCCATTATAATAATTCTCTTTATGTCATCTGTTGGAGAACTTTTTGCACAAAAAAAATCTGTTCAAGATACTTGGCATATTGCAGGTGTGCTCCCTTCGAATAATCAACAAAAGGAAGGGCTTGGATTAGCGGGTCCAATAACAGGTATCTCTGGCAATAGGTTGTTAGTTGCAGGAGGGGCTAATTTCCCGGATGGTATGCCATGGCAAGGTGGAAAAAAAATATTTCATAATAAAGTCTACAGTTTTAAGAAAAGAGGTCAGAAGCTTTCATTGGTAACAGATGAATATCAGTTGCCAGAGAATATAGCTTATGCAGCCAGTTGTTCAACACCCAAGGGAGTTCTATATGCCGGTGGAGAAAGTGAAAAGGGTATTTCTGATAAGGTATTTTTATTGAAATGGGATCATTATGCTAGCGCTGTTATTATTGAATCTTTACCAGCTTTACCCTTAGCCGTTAGTAATGCATCTGCCATTTCTTATAATAATATTGTTTACGTACTAGGAGGAGAAACTCAAGAAGGTGTTTCAAATATGCTTTGGGTAATTGATCTTAATGATATACATGCAGGTTGGAGCCAGTTGCCTTCTATGCCAAAACAAATATCACATGGGGTTTTTGTAGCAATAAAATCTTCAGGTATTTTAAAACTTTATATGGTTGGAGGGCGAAGAAAAACCAGTCAGGGAATTAGTGAATTGTATAATACAGTATATGAATTCAATGTTCTACAACAAAAATGGTCTGAATTAGCCCCTTTGCCATATCCACTATCTGCGGGTACTGGTGTTGCAACAAAAAATGGCAATATTCTTTTGTTTGGTGGCGATCGAGGAACCACCTTTAGTAAGGTTGAAAATTATTTATCACTAATTAATAAAGCTCCCACGCAACTAGAAAAAGAAGAATTGGTCTTGAAAAAAAATCAAGTTCTTCTTTCTCATCCTGGGTTTAGTCAAGAGATCCTGCTTTATAATATACAGACTCAATCAACTAAAATGGCTGGGTTGATTCCATATCCTACACCTGTTACGACAAATGCTTTTTATTGGGGTAAAGAGGTAGTTATTCCGACCGGAGAAATAAAAGCAGGGATTAGAACATCGCAAATTTTAATGGCTAAAATTTCCCGTTTATAACCATGAGCATATCAAAAAAATATCCGTGGATACTTGTAGGGCTATTGTGGGTAGTGGCACTATTAAACTATATGGATAGGCAGATGCTCAGTACCATGAAGCCATCTATGATGATCGATATACAGGAATTACAGTCTGCTACCAACTTTGGTAGATTGATGGCTGTATTTCTTTGGATTTATGGAAGCATGAGCCCTTTCGCTGGAATGATCGCTGATCGAATCAGTAAAAAATGGGTTATCGTTAGCAGTTTATTTGTATGGTCTGCGGTTACTTGCTCAATGGGGTATGCAACAACTTTTGATCAACTATATTGGCTAAGGGCTATTATGGGAGTAAGTGAAGCTTTATATATTCCTGCAGGGCTGGCGCTAATTACTGAGTTTCATGATTCTAAAACTAGATCCTTAGCAGTAGGTATACATATGACAGGCTTATATATGGGTCAAGCATTAGGTGGCTTTGGGGCTACTGTTGCGCATCATTATTCATGGCAGGTAGCATTTCAATCATTTGGTATAATCGGAATTCTGTATTCTCTCGGGTTATTTTTTTTCTTAAAGGATAAAAAAAAGGACACATTATATGTAATCGATAATGATGACAAGAAAATAGGCTTATTTAAAGGCTTTGGATTGTTATTTACCAACATAGCTTTTTGGGTTATTCTATTCTACTTTGCTATGCCAAGTTTACCCGGCTGGGCTGTTAAAAACTGGATGCCCACCTTGTTTGCTGAGAATTTAGGAATAGATATGGCAAAGGCAGGGCCGTTATCTACCATTACAATTGCAGCATCTTCTTTCTTAGGAGTAATTTTTGGAGGTATTTTATCAGATCGCTGGGTTCAGAAAAATATTAAAGGACGGATTTATACCAGTGCTATAGGTTTAGGACTTACCATACCCGCAGTATTACTTATCGGATTTGGTCACTCACTTTTTGCCGTGGTTGGTGCAGCATTTTGTTTTGGGTTTGGTTACGGAATGTTTGATGCCAATAATATGCCTATACTCTGTCAGTTTGTCTCTATCAAATACCGCGCTACTGCTTATGGATTAATGAATATGACAGGTGTATTTGCCGGTGCATTCATTACTGACTTTTTAGGTAAATCAACGGATGCCGGGAATCTGGGAAAGGACTTTGCCATGCTAGCGGGTGTTGTTGCTGTCGCTTTGATTATCCAACTTTCTTTTTTGCGACCTAAACAGAATGATTTTATTGATGAGTAAAATGAAATTATGCAAAAAATAATTTTTTATGTAACGCTATGCTTCCTGTTCATTTTAAATAGCAGCTTTAGCTATTTTAAAAATGCAGGAATAAATTCACCAGAAACTATTCAGGCAACTGCTTATTCACCTGCAATACCGGTATTGAAAGGAGTGTCTGCTAATCCGATACTACGCGTTGCTGTTTCTATACCTAGTGAAAAAAAGGAACAATTCTATCAAAAAGTCAATTGTACTATAAATGCTCAAGTCATTAGTAGTATCGAAAAGATCGATGTATATCTTACAGGTGGTGAACCGTTTTCGACCCAACAACTCATATCATCAATAGTTCCATCAGCTTCTTTATTTGACATTCCTCTTAATATCAAACTTAGGCCTGGGGTTCATTTTATCTGGTTCAGTATTGTATTGAAAAGTGAAGCAGCGATTGACCATAAAATTAAACTGACTTGTCAAAAATTGACTGACAACAAAGGGAATCAGTTACTAGTTCAACAAGGTAAATCTGTTTACGACAAGCATATCGGAGTGGTTGTTCGTAAAGCTGGCGCTGATCAAGTTAATACGTATCGTATTCCAGGTATAGTAACTACCGATAAAGGAACACTGTTATCAGTCTACGATATCCGGTATAAAAATAGCTCCGATTTACCGGGCAATATTGATGTTGGATTAAGTCGAAGTATAGATAGTGGCAAGACTTGGCAGCCAATGAAAGTGATTATGGATATGGGCGCTCCACACGAAAATAATGGTGTAGGTGATCCTTCTATATTGTTTGATCCTATTACCAAAAAAATATGGGTAGCTGCATTGTGGAGTAAAGGTAATAGGTCTATTGCCGGTTCTTTACCGGGTATTTCTCCAGACACAACCGGGCAATTTGTTTTGGTTAGTAGTGATGATGATGGATTGACTTGGTCAAATCCATACACCATCACTCCGCAAATCAAGGATAAAGCATGGCATTTATTTTTTAATGGACCCGGAAGTGGGATTGCTATGCAGGATGGTAAGCTGGTTTTTGCAGCACAATATTGGAATGAAAATAAAGTTCCCTTTTCAACTATTATTTATAGTGCTGATCACGGTAATTCATGGAATGGAAAAATCAATGGCCCCAAATCGAATACAACTGAGAGTCAAGTCGTGGAAACGACTTCAGGTACATTAATGCTGAATATGCGTGATAATCGGGGTGGATTCAGAAGTGTAGCCACTACCAATAATCTTGGAGTAACATGGACAGAACATGCTACATCATATAATGCATTACCTGATCCAGTTTGTATGGCTAGTTTAATTAAAGCAAGAGTAAAAGTGAAAGGGGTTATGCGAGATGTTCTTTTCTTCAGTAACCCAAATACCACAGCAGGTCGTTACAATATGACTATCAAGGCAAGTTTGGACTATGGACAAACTTGGTTGCCTGCCCATCAATTATTAGTTGATGAAAGACAAGGGTATGGATATTCATCCCTTACACAAATTGATGATCATACCATTGGTATTTTATATGAAGGAATTAAGGATCTATACTTTTTAAAAATACAAGTAAACGAGATTATTAAATAATAACAGGTATGGGCTACGATAGAAAAGAGTTAGAAGTGCTGCAAGAGTTTTATTCAAAACAATTGTTGAATAGTACGATCCCATTTTGGTTTCCTCGTTCTTTTGATCAGGAATACGGAGGTTTTTTATTTATGAGAGATGCAGATGGTAGCCTCATTGATGATGATAAAGCTGTGTGGATACAAGGAAGGGCAACATGGATGCTTTCGACACTCTATAACACAGTTGAGCAAAAACAAGAATGGCTAGACGGCGCCAAACTTGGGTATGATTTCTTAAATCAATATTGCTTTGATGCTGACGGACAGATGTTCTTTCATATGACTAGAGATGGGAAGCCTTTACGAAAACGCAGGTATTTTTTTTCCGAGACATTTTATGTAATCGCAGCCGCTGCTTATGCAAAAGCAAGTGGCAATGAAGATGCAGCTCAACGAGCAAGAAAAGTTTTTGGGAAGTGTATTGAGTATGCAACTATTCCCGGTCTCCTGCAGCCAAAGTTTACAAATATTCGACCATCCAAAGGTATTGGAGTACCTATGATAATGATCAATACAGCTCAACAACTCAGGGATACCATAGGAGATCCGCGCTGTGATCAATGGATTGAAAAATGGATTAAAGAGATTGAATATGACTTTGTGAAAGATGATATTCAATGTGTCATGGAGCAAGTGGCACCAGATGGGAGCATAATTGATCATATCGATGGTAGAACCCTTAATCCTGGTCATGCTATTGAGGGCGCATGGTTTATCCTACACGAAGCTCTGTATCGAAACAATGACCAACATTTGATTGATTTAGGCTGTCGCATGATTGACTATATGTGGGAAAGAGGCTGGGATAAAGAGCATGGCGGTATTCTCTATTTCCGTGATGTATATAATAAACCGGTGCAGGAATACTGGCAGGATATGAAATTCTGGTGGCCACATAATGAAGTAATCATTGCAACACTGCTTGCATACTTAACGACAGGAAATGAAAAGTATGCTATATGGCATAAACAGGTTCACGAATATTCATACAAGCATTTCTATGACAAACAAAATGGCGAATGGTTTGGCTATCTGCATAAGGATGGAAGTATTGCACAAACTGCCAAAGGCAATTTATACAAAGGCCCTTTTCATTTACCAAGACAGGAATGGTATTGTATGCAGTTACTTAATAATTATTTGAGACAAAATAAAAAATAAAAAGGTGAAAAAAATATTCTTGTTTGCAATGATGGTTATAATAGTATTGACAGCTTGTAAAAAGAATAATGATGGGGGCAATGTTACTCCACCACCGCCAGTGCCATCAGTACCGCCACCACTAGCTTCAGTTACTTTAAAAACAGCAGACAGTATTTTAATTGTGAATGAAACTGTTTCCGGTACAAAAGAAGCAACAAGGTTAGCGCAAAATATGCCAGCTTCTGATTTTTATACAACAGGATTTTATTTACCAGCCTCAACAGTATTGACTATTGAAGTAACAGCAGAAATTGGCACACGTTTACCTACCTTGCTTGTAGGTACTTATTCTCGTTACCAAGCCAATTGGAATCCCACTTCTCATACCTTAACAACAGGGATTAATTCTATTACAGATGCAATTGGAGGTATCATCTATGTGAGATTTCATAACGACAACCCGACCGACAGAGTAAGATTGAAATTTGTTTCCGGTATGAGACCCATACCATATTATCAATTGGGTAGAACCACGCAGGCTGATTGGGTTAAGATG
Source organism: Sediminibacterium sp. (assembly GCF_051861365.1). Lineage (NCBI taxonomy): Bacteria > Pseudomonadati > Bacteroidota > Chitinophagia > Chitinophagales > Chitinophagaceae > Sediminibacterium > Sediminibacterium sp. The sequence goes on from NZ_JBHYCW010000028.1 coordinate 20,494, forward strand.
GTTGATAATATCAATAATGTTCCCGATGTACAATTAGTGGGCAATAAAACCATCATTACTTTTTCATTGGCAAATGCAAAAACTTATAAAAATGAAAGCCAAGAAGCATTAATAAAAAAAGCTGACAGGGTAATTGCTATTGAAGACAGCATTAGTGGTCTGTTTGGTAATGATCCTATTGATCAACCCAATGTACACAAATACCTGATGACAGAAACAGACCATCCTGGTTACTTTATGGCAGCAACATTTTATCGCACTTTTTATAGTTCTGTAACCGGTGGGATACCCTCAATTCTAAAGGCAGACAATTTTAGCTGGGGACCCTGGCATGAATTAGGACACATGCATCAACAGGGTTCATGGACGTGGAGTGAACTCGGTGAAGTAACAGTGAATATTTACAGTATAGCGGTTGAAAAAGCATTGGGAATAACACCAACAAGACTTACTTCTCAAAACGAATGGAATAATACGATCACTTACTTAGCTCGTCCTGAATCTGAACGAAATTTCAATGGGAGTAATGCAAGTGTATGGACAAGGCTCTGCATGTTTCAGCAATTGAAACTTGCTTTTAGCGATAGCTTTTATCATGAACTTCATCGTCAGGCCAGACGAGAAACTGTTAGACCAACAACAACTGATACAAAAATGAGATGGTTTATGCTGAAGGCTTGTAGCATAAGCGGAAAAAATCTTACCTCTTTTTTTCAAAAATGGGGGATGAAACTTTCCACACAAGTTGCAACAGATGCGGTGTTTATCGAAATGGCAGCATTGGGATTACCTAGCCCTTCACAGGATTTAATATTGTTGTCTGATTAAAGTTATAAGTATCACTTTATTGTTACTCATGATTCGTCGACTATTAAAATAAAGAAATAAGGAAAAAAATTATTATATGCAAAGAAAACAATTCATCAAAAACGCAGCACTTGGTGCAGCATCATTAGCCCTATTGCCTGCAACTAATTTGTTTGCTGCTAATCTGAAAGAGAAAGTAAGATTAGTAATAATTGGTACTGGTCTACGTGGACAAAACCATCTTGACCTTGTGCTGCGCAGACAAGATGTAGAGCTGATCGCTATTTGCGATATTGATGATCGTATGCTTTCCCGGTCGAAAGAAATGATCACAAGGAGTGGGAAGAAGATGCCACAAGTTTTTACTGGCGACCCATATGCCTGGAAAAAAATGTTGAATATAAAAGATATAGACGGTGTGATTATAGCTACTCCATGGGAATGGCATAAAGAAATGATCATAGGTTCACTTCAGGCGGGAATAAAATATGTAGGTACGGAAGTAATGCTTGGCATAACACTGCAAGACCATTGGGATGTAGTAAAAGTAACAGAGCAATACAATGCGCAGGTAATGATGTTGGAAAATGTTTGCTACCGTAGGGATGTAATGGCTGCTTTAAATATGGTACGGCAGGGTTTATTCGGAGAAATGGTGCATTTACAGGGCGGTTACCAGCATGACCTGCGTGAAGTAAAATTTAATAATGGCATTGATGCCTATGGAAAAGGTTGTGAGTTTGGCGATAAAGGTTGGAGTGAAGCAAGATGGCGCACCCATCATTCTGTACATCGTAATGGTGATCTATATCCTACACATGGGATTGGCCCCATAGCTCATTGTATTAATATTAACAGGGGAAACAGGTTTGTAAATATTTCATCCTTCTCTTCTAAAGCAAGAGGATTGCATAACCACATTGTAAAAAAATGTGGGGTTGACCATCCAAATGCCAAGATCAATTTCAAATTAGGTGATGTAGTTACCACTAATATTGGCTGTGCCAATGGTGAAACTATTTTATTGCAGCATGATACCAATCTGCCTCGTCCATACTCGCTTGGTTTCCGTGTACAAGGAACAAATGGTTTATGGATGGATGTAGCCAAAGGAGTACATATTGAGGGGCAATCAAAGCCACATCAATGGGATGCTGCCAAAGAGTGGTTTGATAAGTACGATCACCCACTTTGGGCAAGGTGGAGTAAAGAAACAGAAGGTGCAGGTCATGGTGGAATGGATTTTTTTGTGATACATTCTTTTGTCGAATCAATTAAACGAAATATTGCCACCCCAATGGATGTATATGACGCTGCTTCTTGGAGTGCCATCACGCCATTAAGTGAAATTTCCATTGAAAAAGGAAACGAGACGATTGAGTTTCCTGACTTTACCAATGGTAAATGGATGTACCGGAAACCAGTGTTTGCATTAACTGATGAGTTTTAACAGCAAATATTCCTATGATATTAGATTCAGTACTAAAAGAATTTGGGTTAAACGCCAGTCAGGTAACGATTGCACCGATACACCAGGGCTTGATTAATCAAACCTGGAAGATTGCACAGAATGAACATGCATTTATTCTACAACAGGTAAATAACACGGTATTTCAAAATCCTGAAAACATTGCTTTTAATATTGAAGAAATAAGCATGTATCTAAAATGTCAGCATCCTGATTATTTTTTTGTTTCTCCGGTCAAGACTTTTGATGGTAGTGAACTTGTTTACAAAAATGAAGATAGCTATTTCAGGGTCTTCCCTTTTGTACAGGATTCCCATGCAATAAATGTGGTAGAAAATCCTGACCAAGCATACGAGGGCGCAAAACAGTTTGGAAAGTTTACTGCTGTCCTCAGCAATTTTGATTGTTCAAAACTCAAAATAACGATTCCGAATTTTCATAACCTTTCTCTCCGATATGAGCAATTTGAGGATTCTCTAAAAAGTGGGAACAATAACAGGTTAAAGGAATCCGACACTTTAATCATCCAGTTAAAAAAATGGTCAAATATTGTAGCGGAATTTAAAAAAATTAAAACACTAGCGATTTTAAACTTAGAGTTACACATCACGACAGTAAAATTAATAACGTATTATTTGATAAAAACAATAAAGGACTTTGCGTAATAGATCTTGATACTGTCATGCCCGGCTACTTTATAAGCGATGTTGGAGATATGATGCGTACTTACTTATCACCGGTAAGTGAAGAGGAAAAGGATTTTAGCAAAATTATAATTCGCAAGGAATATTATGAAGCCATTGTTGATGGATATATGAGTGAGATGCAGGATGAACTGACAGCCTTTGAAAAAAAATACTTTTTCTATGCTGGCAAATTCAGTATCTATATGCAGGCACTCCGTTTTCTTACAGACTATTTGAATGATGATAAATATTATGGTTCATCCTATCCAGGTCAAAACCTAATTAGAGCATCAAATCAAATTGCTTTACTTCAAAAATACATGGAAGCAGAACTTAATTGAACAATATTGATTTTGAGAATTAATGAAAAGCATTCTTGTTATCATATTATTTTTCCCATTTTCTTCGATAGCTCAATTTGAGATAGCCGAAGTTTTCTCTTCCAATATGGTTTTGCAAAGGGAAGAGCCTATTGCCATATGGGGAAAGACTGCTCCGGGAAAGATGGTGGAGGTGAAATTAGGTTCTACGCTTCGTAAGAGTGTAGCAACAAAAGATTCAGTATGGAAAGTCTATTTGCCTAAACGACCAGCCACACGTGAGCCTCAGTCATTAATTATTAGCAGTGGAGATACCGTAGTACAGTTTCAGAATATACTTATTGGCGATGTATGGATATGTACAGGTCAGAGTAACATGGAATGGCCGATGATAAAAGAGCAACACTGGCAGGGTGAAATATATGACACTTATCAACCTTATATCAGACTATTAAACCCGCCACCTACTGGTAGAAATGTTTTTGGTGTTCCTTATACAGATTCTCTAGTTAAGAGACTTACAAAAGAAAGATTTTATGATTGGAACGAATGGAAGAATTGTGATAGTAGTTCCATTAAGTTAATGAGTGCAGTTGCCTACTATTTTGCGAAAAAGGTTTTTTCTGAAATGGGTGTTCCAATTGGTATTATAAACTTGTCTATTGGCGGTGCACCACTTGAAACATTCATCAGTATAGAAGCACTATCTCAACATGTAATATTCAGAAAAAAAATAAATAAAAACTGGCTTACAAACGATGCCCTACCAGTTTGGATTAGAGAACGAGGGTTACAGAATGTGGGAAATAATAACAATGTTCCAGCTGATGAATTAGGTCCAAATCATGCCTATAAACCAGGTTTTGCTTTTAAAGCAGGGATTAATCAACTGCGAAATTTTCCGGTGAAAGGAGTCTTGGTTTATCAAGGTGAAAGTAATGCAGAAGAACTAGAACGGGTTGATGAATACAAAGAGCTATTTAAAGTATTCATTAAAGAATACAGAGAAGCCTGGAACAATAGTCAGCTTCCAATTTATTGGGTACAACTTTCTTCTATAGAAAGAAAGTATTGGCCAATGTTTAGAAATGAACAATTACAGCTATTAAAAGAAACTAATTATGCAGGCATGGCTATTACGAGCGATATCGGCTTGCAGAATGATGTGCATCCTCGTGATAAAAAAACTGTTGGCGAACGATTAGCTAGATGGGCATTGAACAAAGCGTATAAACAAAATATAACTCCTTCCGGACCATTGCCTGTAAAGGCCATTTACGTCAATGGTAAAGTGATTGTGCAATTTGACCATATAGCGAATGGGTTGAAAACATCAGATGCTAAACCATTAAGGGGGTTCTCAACTGATGGGCAGAATGAAATAGAGGCCAATTTTGCCGATAGCGGCATCGTCATTTCTGTAAGTTCTAAACCACAATTTATCTATTACGGTTGGAAGCCATTTAGTGATGGAAATCTTAGTAATTCTGAAAATCTTCCTGCGTCAACCTTTAAAATAAGAGTTAAGTGAAATTTATTTTAATTATATCATTTTTTTCATTCTGTTGCGTTTCTGTTCTGGCACAACAGAAAAATTATGTTTTTTTCGATGCAAATGATACCGAAGCAGACATTATACGAAAGGCTGCTACAGTCGTTCCATCATTAGGGCAGTTAAGGTGGCAACAATTGGAACTGACTGCTTTTTTTCATTACGGTGTAAATACATTTACCGGCAAAGAATGGGGAACTGGAAAAGAAGACCCGAAAATATTTAACCCTTCAGCTTTGAATGCCCGGCAATGGGTTCGGATTGCAAAAGATGCAGGCATCAAACAGGTGATATTAACAGCCAAACATCATGATGGGTTCTGCCTTTGGCCTACTAAAACAACAAACCATTCAGTGGCTGCGAGTCAGTGGAAAAATGGTAAAGGTGATTTGGTAAAAGAAGTAAGTAAGGCTTGCAAAGAAATGAAAATTGGATTTGGCATTTATCTTTCTCCCTGGGACATGAATTCTCAGTACTATGGTGACAATGAAAAATACAATGAATTTTTTATGGAGCAACTAACCGAATTGCTCACCCATTATGGTAGGATTGATGAAGTATGGTTTGACGGGGCAAAAGGAGAAAGCGTAGAACAAGAATATTACTTTGAAAAATGGTATCAACTCATCCGAAAACTACAACCACAGGCTGTAATAGCAATCATGGGTCCGGATGTAAGATGGGTTGGAACAGAAACAGGATACGGCAGAGAAACAGAATGGAGTGTAGTGCCTACGGATAATTTAAGCCAGTCAACAATTGCAGCTAATTCGCAAAAAAATATTGCATTTACACCAAATGGTGATATGAGAGGAGATGATTTGGGGAGCCTTGAAAAAATCAGAAAAGCAAAAGGGTTGGTTTGGTATCCTGCCGAAATCGATGTATCTATCCGACCAAGTTGGTTTTATCATGAAGCAGAAGATTCAAAAGTAAAGTCGCCGGAGAAACTCCTTGATATTTATTTCAATTCTGTTGGTCGCAATGGTGTTTTATTATTAAACATTCCGCCAGATAAAAGAGGATTGATTCATGAAAGTGATATTGCAGCATTGGAGCAATGGAAACAATTGAGAGATGATCTTTTTAAGACCAATTTTGCTAGTGGTTCAAAGATAAAATCTGCTAATGGCGTAAATACAAGATACATACTTGACGGCAAAAATGCCACACATTTTACAACAAAAGGAAATGCCACTACAACTGTAATTGAACTACAGCTAAAATCACCTGCATCATTTAACGTAGTGCAATTACAGGAAAATATAAGGATGGGTCAAAGAGTTGAAGCCTTTGAGTTAGACTACTGGGATGGAACAGCATGGAAAATAACGACAAAAGGAACAACTATTGGTTATAAACGATTGATACGATTCAATACTATTATTACTGATAAGGTAAGATTGCGGATTTTATCGTCAAGATTAAATCCTTGCCTTGCAGAAATAGGAATCTATAATATACAAGAATAAAAATTTCAAAAAATCTTAAGTTATTAAACTATTTAATAGATGAAAAAGGTCTTTTTATTTATTGTTCTGTTAAACTGGATGATCCCGAGTCATGCGCAGTCATATTTTCCTTCGGTTGATAACCTGACTGCTAGAAAAGAATTTCAGGATAATAAATTTGGCATGTTCATCCATTGGGGTGCTTCCAGTGTTTTAGGTGCAGGTGAATGGGTGATGAATAACAGGAATATAAAAGTAAAAGATTACACGAGGCTGCAGAATATATTTAATCCACAAGATTTTAATGCCGCAGAATGGGTGACTGCAGCAAAAAATGCTGGTATGAAGTATATAGTCTTTATTACCCGTCATCATGATGGTTTTTCCAACTGGGATACAAAATATTCAGATTGGAAAATTACCAATACGCCTTACGGTAGGGATGTATTGAGAATGTTGGCAGATGAATGTAAAAAACAAGACATAAAACTCGGCTTATATTATTCTACCCTCGATTGGTATCGTACCGATTATCCTTATGAAACAGGTCGCACTGGAAAAGGAACGGGTCGTACTGAGAAAAGTAATTACGCGTCTTACCTACAGTTCATGAAAAATCAGCTTACTGAATTGCTGTCCAACTATGGAGAAATTATGTCCATCTGGTTTGACGGACATTGGGATCAGACTAATCCGGAAGGTCATTCTGATAGGTCATCAAGAATTGACTGGAAGTACGGGGAAATTTATTCGCTTATTCACAAATTACAACCTCAATGTTTGATTGGGAATAACCATCATCTTGAACCATTGCCAGGAGAAGACTTTCAGATGTTTGAAAAAGATTTGCCTGGTCAAAATAAAACGGGTTTAAGTTATCAAAAGGCATCCGAAATGCTACCGTTAGAAACTTGTGAAACCATCAATGGATCTTGGGGTTATAATATAACCGATAATAACTATAAAACAGTTAAAGACCTTATTCATTATCTAGTGAATGCTGCAGCACTGAATACTAACTTTCTTTTGAATATCGGACCCATGCCCAATGGGAAAATACAGCAGGAGTTTGTTGATACTTTAAATCTTATAGGTAATTGGTTAAGAGAAAATGGAAAAACCATTTATGGTACTAGGGGTAATGTTATTTCTCTGCAAGAATGGGGTGTGGTAACGGCTAAAAATAAAAGTAGATATGTACACGTATTAAATAAGCCGGGTAGCAATTTTATTTTCTTACCCGGATTTATTGGTAAAGTACAAGAAGCTTTTTTGTTTGGTAAAGAAGAAAGGATTAAATACAAACAATTGCCGGAAGGATGTTTTATTTACCTCGATAATTTACGTATAAATGATATCGACACTATTATAGAATTAAAAGTTCAATAGAAATTGATTTTATTGGGTATACATTGATAAGAAACTTGTTGCTGAGGAGTAATATTCAGTTTTAATGGTTCATATTTCTCATTAGATCACTTTAAGAAGCAAACAGATAAATATGTTAATAGACATTCAAATATCTCATCCATTCACATCTTTTGAGAAAATACCTGTAACAATTTTCGAGGAAGCACAAGAAGCGTGTATAAAGGTAGCTGAGGAAATAGCAGATCTTATTCGTTTAAAACAGCAACAAGGTTCTAATGCTGTGCTTGGGTTGTCAACAGGTTCAACTCCCAAAAAAATTTATGCTGAATTAATACGTTTGCATCGACAAGAGGGTCTAAGTTTTAAAAATGTAATTTGTTTTAACCTTGATGAATACTTTCCTATTTCTGGTGAATCTATACAGAGTTATAAATACTTCATGAAGGAGAATTTATTTAATCACATAGATATTGAACCTAAAAACTACCATATTCCAGATGGTCAAATTGGTCTGGAAAATATTAAACAATATTGTGAAGAGTATGAACATAAAATTCAAGCTGCTGGGGGTATTGATTTCCAACTTTTGGGCATAGGTCGCAACGGACATATTGGTTTTAATGAACCAGGTTCTCACATAAGTTCTAGTACCCGTCTAATAACACTCGATCGGATAACCCGCTCCGATGCTGCGGTAGACTTCTCAGGTATAGCGAATGTGCCCCGTAAGGCAATTACAATGGGAATAAATACCATACTTAGTGCAAAACGGATTGTATTGCTGGCATGGGGTGAAAGAAAAGCTGATATTATTAAAATGGCCGTAGAAGGCCCTGTCACAGAATTTGTACCAGCTTCTTATTTACAGGCACATCCAAATACATCTTTAGTGGTGGATGATGCAGCTGCCGGATTACTTACAAGAAAAAAAGCTCCATGGTTAACAGAAGATGTTGAATGGACAAAGCAAATGACTAAGAAGGCAGTTATTTGGTTAGCTATATCATGTAATAAACCAATATTAAAACTTACCAATAATGATTATAATGAAAATGGATTAAGCAGTTTGCTTGTTTTACATGGCACTGCTTACGACATTAATATAAAAGTTTTTAACTGGCTACAGCACACTATTACAGGATGGCCTGGTGGTAAACCGGATGCTGATGATACGAATCGACCTGAAAGAGCAGAGCCAGCAAAAAAAAGGATATTGATATTTAGTCCGCACCCCGATGATGACATCATTTCAATGGGTGGTACATTCCAGCGTCTGACCGATCAGGGGCATGAAGTACATGTTGCCTATCAAACAAGCGGTAATATTGCCGTGGCTGATGATGAGGCTTTTCGCTTTGTTGAGTTTGTAAAAGACTTCAATCAGCAATTTCAAATCAACTCGCCTAATGCCGAAAAAATATTTATCGATACTGATTCCTTTTTGCAGCAAAAGAAAAGTGGTGAACCCGATATTCAGGAATTACGTTTTGTAAAAGGTTTGATAAGAAAAGGAGAAGCAAGAAATACCTGCCGTTTTGTTGGCATACCCGATGAAAATATTCACTATCTCAATCTGCCATTTTATGAAACTGGAACAGTTGAAAAGAAACCTATTGGAGAAGATGATATAAAAATTATTACTTCATTGGTACAACAAATAAAGCCACATCAAATATTTGCTGCAGGTGATCTTGCCGATCCACACGGCACTCATAAAGTTTGTTTAGATGGTATTTTGGCAGCATTAGCAAACATTAAGCACCTTGATTTTATGAAAGACTGCTGGCTTTGGCTCTATAAAGGTGCTTGGGCAGAGTGGGATATTGATGCTATTGAAATGGCAGTGCCTATGAGTCCTGAACAGGTTTTGAGAAAACGATACGGAATTTTTAAACATCAATCACAAAAAGATGGTGTGGTTTTTCAGGGTACAGATAATCGTGAATTTTGGCAAAGGGCCGAAGAAAGAAATAGAGCTACTGCCGAACTCTACAATAAGCTTGGTTTGGCAGAGTATGAAGCTATGGAAGCATTTGTAAGATGGCGATTTTAAGTTCTACTCTATTACTAAACTTTAAGGTGATATATTTTATATGATAAAGAAGTATCTTTTACTCATCATTTTTTTAGAATCAATTTCGTGTGGATTAATAGCTCAGCTTCCTAATATCATTTATATCTATGCTGATGATATGGGATATGGAGAATTAGGATCCTATGGTCAACAAAAAATCAAAACCCCATATTTAGATCAACTCGCTAGGGAAGGTATAAGATTTACAGATCATTATACTTCTGCTCCGGTATGTGCGCCGGCAAGAGCTATGCTGCTAACCGGTAAACATGCTGGTCATGCTTACATACGTGGCAACTATGAGTTAGGAGGGTTTGAAGATGAGAATGAGGGCGGACAAATGCCACTTCCGGAAGGATCATTTACAATCGCTCATCTAATGAAAAATGCCGGATATGTTACAGGAATGATTGGTAAATGGGGGCTAGGTATGAATAATACAACAGGAGACCCAAATAAACAGGGGTTTGATTATTATTATGGTTACTTATGTCAAAAGCAAGCCCACAATTTTTATCCTACTCATTTATGGGAAAATGGGCTACAAGATAAACTTCGTAATCCATTCATTTATGTACACAGACCTATTCCAAATGATTCCCCCGATTCTGCTTTTAAATATTATAAGGGAAAGGATTACGCTATAACAAAATTTGCAGAAAAAGCACAAGAGTTTATTAAAAAAAATCAAAAGAAACCATTCTTTTTATACCTCCCATTTACTGGTCCGCATGTATCATTACAAGCACCGGATGAAGCAATTAATGAGTACATAGGACAATTTGATGAACAACCCTATTATGGGAATAAAGGAGGATATGCACCAAGTAAATATCCTTTGTCGACATATGCTGCCATGATAACTTATATGGATAAACAGATTGGAAGTATCATGCAATTACTACAGGAATTGAATTTAGATGAAAATACGCTCGTTATGTTTAGCAGTGATAATGGAACTACATTTGATGTAGGCGGTGTAAATGCCTCATATTTTAATCTTACAGGAGGACTAAGAGGGCGCAAACAAGAGCTATATGAAGGGGGAATTCGGGAACCGTTTATTGCAAGATGGCCTGGAAAAATTCGACCAGGGGAAGTGTCTAATCATGTTTCAGTACAATATGATCTATTGGAAACTTTAGCTGAAATAACAGGAGTAAAAGTGCCGTATAATGATGGTGTTTCTTTTTTACCAACATTATTAGGTAAAAAGAAAGAGCAAAAGCAACATTCTTTCCTATACTTCGAATTTCCCGAAAAGGGTGGGCAAGTTGCTATTCGTATAGGTAATTGGAAAGGTATAAAAAGCAATATGAGAGAAAATATAAACGCACCCTGGGAAGTTTATAATCTTGCTATCGATAAGGGCGAAAAAGTAAATCTTGCTGATCAGTATCCATTATTAATAAAACGTTTTGAAGAAATCTTAAAGGAACAACACCAGCCATCACATATTCGAGAGTGGGAATTTGTGGCACCCAAGTTCCCAAACAAAAGCTGAATCAGTTTAAGCTAGCTAAATAAAAATTATGCAACAAAAAAAACAACTCAACGCTTCATTTTTTGGACGGATACAAAAAGTAATACTATTAATTGGATTATATCCGATGTCTATATTGGCTCAACAATCAATTAATATTATTCCACAGCCTGTAAAAGTAGAGCATTTGTCAGGTGATTTTAATCTATCAGCTCATACCGTTATACAATACGATATAAAAAATAAAGATTTACAAGAGGTTGTTCAATTCTTTAACGAACAACTAAGAAATTTGGTTGGAGTTAATTTGACAAGTAATATGAGTGGACAAAATACCATTCGCTTGCGCATACAAAATTTAACTTCTTTTGGGGAAGAGGGTTATCAAATAGAAGTCGCATCTAAAGACATTACGATTCAAGCCAATTCAAAAGGTGGAATTGTGTATGGTTTGCAAACCCTATTGCAAATGCTGCCTGTGAATCACAATAAAGCTTCTTTAAAAATTCCTTGTATACGTATTACAGACTATCCTCGTTTTAAATACCGGGGTATGCACCTCGATGTTGGCAGACATTTTTATCCTGTTTCTTTTATTAAAAAGTACATAGACTTTATGTCTACTTATAAGTTCAATTTTTTTCATTGGCATTTAACAGAAGATCAGGGATGGCGCATAGAAATAAAAAAGTATCCGCACTTAACTACAAAAGCAGCCTATCGAAATGGTACTATTGTTGGGCAATATCCTGGTACACATAATAATAACCTTCGTTATGGGGGCTTCTATACACAAGATGAGATAAGGGATATTGTTGCGTATGCATCACTAAGAAACATCACTGTTGTACCTGAAATTGAAATGCCGGGTCATTCTTCAGCTGCTATCGCAGCTTATCCTTGGCTGAGTTGCTTTCCTGAAAAACCTACTACCATACCGGCAAATCCATCTTTTATGAACCAATTGGTGCAAAGGAAAGGCGAAAAAAAGCTAGTCCAGGAAACTTGGGGTGTTTTTGAAGATATTTTCTGTGGTGGTAGCGATAGCACTTATATGTTCTTACAGGATGTGCTTGATGAAGTTTTACAACTTTTCCCATCTAAGTATATCCATATTGGAGGCGATGAAGCACCAAAATATCATTGGGAAAAATGTTCACGTTGTCAGTTAAGAATTAAAAAAGAAGGTCTTAAAGATGAACATGAATTGCAGAGTTATTTCATCCAGCGGATAGAAAAGTATTTGAATAAGAATGGGAGAACCTTGATAGGCTGGGATGAAATTTTAGAAGGTGGGCTTGCTCCGAACGCTATTGTGATGAGTTGGAGAGGGGAAGCAGGTGGTATTGAAGCTGCAAAACAATCACATGATGTGATAATGACCCCCGGAAATCCCGTTTACTTTGATCATTACCAAGGAGATCCTATTACCGAACCTATTGCTATTGGTGGATTTAATACGCTTAAAAAAGTTTATGAGTATGAGCCGATACCAAAGGAATTAAATGAATTGCAAGCTAAATATATATTAGGAGCCCAAGCCAACTTATGGACAGAATATGTGCCAACTACTCAACATGTTGAGTATATGGTATTGCCACGAATGTTGGCGCTAAGTGAAGTGGTGTGGAGTAAAAAAGAAAATAAAAATTGGAATGGGTTCAATAAAAAATTACAATATCATTTTAATTATTTCGAACACAAAGGTTGGAATTATAGTAAAGGGAATTTTAAGGCTGATATAAAGCCACAATCCAAGAATGGACAATTGACAGTAGCGTTATTAACAGAAGCCTACAACGGACAGGTTGTTTTTACTACTGATGGGTCTGTGCCAAACATTAATAGCAAAATATTTAGTGAACCTATTTCTATCGATTCAACTTTAATACTTAATGCAGCGGTGCTTGTTGATAATAATATCATGAGTAGTATTCCTTCACAGCAAAAGTTTATTATTCATAAAGCTATTGGAAGGGATGTGCTATACACCAACCCTGTAAGTCGTTACTATTTGGCGGATGGCCCTAATTCCCTTACAGATGGTATAAGGGCTACAAAGGCAGTTGGAAAATATTGGCATGGCTTCAACTCAAATTCATTAATTGCAACAATTGATTTGGGTGAATTTAAGACTATCCAAAGCATAACACTTGGGTGTCTGCAAAATTATGGTGATTGGATTTTTTTACCTCAAAGTGTAAAGTTTGAAGTATCAAATAATGGAGTTGATTTTATTGAATTGCAAACTATAAACAACTCAAATTCTCTAGACGAGAAAAATATTTTATTTGATTTTAAGTCATCATTCCCGGCACAGTCATGTAAGTATATTAGGGTTACAGCAAAAAATAATATTTGTCCACCAGGTCATAGCGGAGAGGGTAAAATGGGTTGGATTTTTGCAGATGAAATAATTGTAGACTAAGGTATCTATTTACTAAACTATGATTTTAATGAAGTATTAGTTGCAATAATCAGGTTTAATGTTAAGACTTAATCAATTCCTCATGAACAAATATGTCATCATAGTATTTCTGTCGCTTTTTAGTTTTAAGGTAATTGCACAAAGAGATACTATCATTTTTAATTATCAGTGGCAATTTACTATTGATAAAGAAGGTGTTGGCTTTTCAAATCAGTGGTTTAAAAAAGGATTTACAAACAGTACAGAACTTAATTTGCCGCATACATGGAATATTGAAGATTCTAACCACCGACACTATGGGTGGGGTTGGTATCAAAAGAAATTCATGGTGCCTTTGACATGGAAAGATAAAAGTGTAAGGATCAGGTTCGGAGCTATTAATCATACTTCTGTTATATATATTAATGGGAATAAAATTGAAGAAAATATAGGCGATGGATTTAGTCAGTTTTTTGTTGATCTATCTGATAAGTTAGATTATGGGGTAATAAATACCATAACTATTGCTGTTAATAATGATTATGGAAAAAACAAGGTGCCGTTTGGCAGCTCATTCGATTGGCCAAATGATGGCGGCATTATTCGAAAAGTTTCGCTCATTGTTACTGATAGACCTTATGCCAGTTACATTCATGCAAGACCAATCTTAAATTTAATTGATAGTTCAGGGACTCTAAAGCTGAAATTAGGGCTGGAAGATATTCCAAATAAGAATATAGAGTTGCTTGTTAGTGTCTCAGAGGAAAATCAAGTTAGTAAAAATTTAGTCTTTCAAAATGTTTATAAACCACTTTGGATAAATAAAGATGCAATAGTGGAATTCAATCTGGCAAAGGTTAATCCTTGGCATTTCGATTTTCCTAATTTGTATAGAGTAGATGTTACTATTATGAAAGGAGGGAGGGCAAGTGACAAGGTCTCTACAGTAATTGGTTTTAGAGAGGTGAAATTTTTAGAGGGGAAAACATATCTAAATGGTGAAAGAATCAAGCTGATGGGCGTTGAATGGACTGCTGGCAGTAATCCGGATTATGGATTTGCAGAGACCGATTCAATAATTCTGAGTCAATGCAAATTGATGAAGGATGTAAATACAATCTTCACTCGACAGCATTTTCAACAGGATGAACTATTTTATGATTACTGTGATCGACAGGGAATATTGGTTCAGCAAGAATTGCCACTTTGGGGACCAGAAACACCCGCTAATGATACCATTCGGATGATAGCTATCAAACAATTGGAAAGAATGATTAATAACTATTATAATCATACTAGTATCTTTTCATGGGGTGTCGGAAATGAATTAAGAGGGAGGGACTTACATATGAAGAAGCTAATCTCAGATTTGATAGAAAAGGTTAAACTACTTGATAGTAGTAGATATGTAGCTTATGTAAGTAACACCCTTACTAGTAGTTTTTATAATAATCCATCTTTTACTCCAGATGCAGCTGATGCAGGGGATTATTTAATGATGAATGAATATGGTGGAAGTTGGTGGGATATTCCTGTTGGGAAGATCCATGCATATTTAGATAGTGTTCATTTAAGTTATCCGACAAAACCTTTTTTCATATCTGAGTTTGGGTTATGTGAGCCAAATTTTAAAGGAGGAGATCAACGTCGGATTGAAGACTTAATCTATCATATGTCTATTTACGAAAGTAAATCTTATATCGAAGGTGCTATTTATTTTGATTTGACAGATTATAGAACACATTACCCTGGAACAAATGAGAATGATAAGTATAGAAGAAGGATACATGGCGTTTATGATATGTATGGTAATCCTAAACCTTCAATGGCTGTATTGAGAGAATTATCGTCCCCAGTTGAGATATCACAAATCAGGGTATCAAAGAAAGGGAAATTAAGTATAACACTGTTTGGTAGTATTGGACTTCCTCAGCATACTGTAAAAGGGTATAAACTTTATGTGTCAGATAAGGCAGAGAATTATACTTCAACAAAATTTTATAACCTTCCAGATATAAGCCCCGGGCAGCGGATAAATATTGAAGTTGAAGATATGAGCAATGGAAGACCGGTTGTGACAATTGTTCGGCCGACTGGTCATGTTGTTACACAGAAATCATTTTAATAAATATTATTAAATGCTTTAGAAAATGCGATCAATAACTATTGCTATTTTGATACAGTTAATTATAACACCTGTATTATCTCAGTCAAATTTGCAGCTTCCGATAGTGAATGATGTACAGTTCACAAATTATTATCATCAACGAGTCAATCACTTTAATCTACATCCAGTTGATACGAATGATATTATTTTCGTTGGGAACAGTATTACTGATGGTGCTGAGTGGACAGAATTATTTCATGATCAAAACATAAAAAACAGAGGTATTAGTGGAGATATAAGTGCAGGAATATTAAATAGGATTGGAGCTATTGTAAAATGTCGTCCAAAAAAGATCTTTTTAATGATTGGAACGAATGATTTAGCAAGAGGAATTAGTGCAGATAGTGTTATAAAAAATATTCTTCTAACTGTTGCTTTTATTAAACAAGAAAGCCCCTCAACTCAGGTATTTATTCAAAGTATTTTACCTGTATCCAATGAGTTTGGAAAGTTTGCGGGACATACAAGTAAAAGAGATTCTATTATAAAAGTAAATGATAGGCTAAAGACATCTCAAGCAAATATGCAGTATTCATTTGTTGATTTATATCCTTATTTCTGTAATCAACAAGGAATGTTGGATAAGAAGTTTACTAATGATGGCTTACATTTACTCGGTGAGGGTTATTTGTTATGGAAACATTTGATTTACCCACATGTTTATGGGCTGCAAGATAAACCATCAATTATCCCACAACCTCAAAACTTAAATTGGACAAGGGGGTATTTTCCACTATATCTCGCAAAATCGATCATTTTCTCTGACTCAACAATCATTCGAGAAGCAAAGCTTTTGAAACAAATAGTTGAAGATAAAGGATGGCCAATTGATCTCCGTAAAGGGACAATTTCGAATGATATTCATATTGAACTTC
Source organism: Sediminibacterium sp. (assembly GCF_051861365.1). Lineage (NCBI taxonomy): Bacteria > Pseudomonadati > Bacteroidota > Chitinophagia > Chitinophagales > Chitinophagaceae > Sediminibacterium > Sediminibacterium sp. The sequence continues at coordinate 37,155 of NZ_JBHYCW010000028.1, forward strand.
GATTGGATAAACCTAATCTTACAAGTGGTTCAAGTGATACTTATACTTTGATAGTGTCAAAAAGTAGTATTGTTTTATCAGCAAATTCACCACAGGGTATATTTTATGGAATTCAGACGTTAAGACAATTGATGAGGGATGGGGTTATGGTTAATGCGTGTGAAATTACCGATTGGTCTGCCTATGCATGGCGAGGTTATATGGTTGATGTTGGTCGAAATTATATGTCTGTTAAGTTGCTGAAAGAGCAAATTGAACAAATGGCATATTATAAACTTAATGTATTCCATTTTCATGCAACAGAGGATATTGCTTGGCGCTTTGAAAGTAAACTGTATCCCCAACTCAATGCGCCAGATAATATGCTGCGTAATAAAGGGATGTATTATACAGTAGAAGAGATTAAAGAACTGATAGAGTTTTGTAAGGATCGTTATATTCAATTCGTTCCAGAGATCGATATGCCTGGTCATAGTGCGGCTTTCACACGTGCCTTTAAAACATCCATGCAGAGCGATAGTGGATTAACTATTGTGAAACAATTGTTGAATGAATTTTGCGATACATACGATTTACCATATTTCCATATTGGGGCAGATGAAGTCAAAATAACCAACTACCAATTTATTCCTGAAGTAGAATCCTTGCTGAAGCAAAGGGGAAAGAAATTGATTGGATGGGAGCCGGGAGGTAATTTTAGTTCCTCGGTTATTCGGCAACTGTGGATGGATGATTTGAAACGGATTTCTTCCGATACACAGATCGTATTGATCGATTCTCGGCATTTGTATTTGAATCATATGGATCCATTAGAAAGTGTCGTAACAATTTACAATCGACAAATTGGTGGACAAATGACCGGCGATAAGAAGGTTCTTGGAGGGATTCTATGCCTTTGGCATGATCGAAATGTAACAGAACAGACAGATATGCTTTATATGAATCCAGTATATTCAGGTATAGTCACGTTTGCAGAAAGAAGTTGGAGAGGAGGAGGTATACCCGGATGGGTCGCAAATATTTCCGACGGAAATGAAGCAGGGTTTACTGAATTTGAAGGAAGATTACTAGATCATAAATTTCTCTTCTTCAACAACAAGCCTTTCCCATATCAAAAACAAACACAACTAAAGTGGCAGATCTTTGGCCCTTATAATAATGAAGGGAACGTTGATAGTGCATTTATAATAGAAAAGTCGAATAATAAAAATTCTGCTGATTTAAGTGGGTATCGCGAAGAAGAAATTGGCGGCACAATCATATTACGACATTGGTGGGATCCTTTGATTAAGGGTGCACTTGACAAACCAAAGGAAAACCAAACCTATTACGCAGTAACATCAATCTGGAGTGATACAAAAACACAACAGAAATTTTGGATAGGGTTTAATAATCTATCGAGATCAACGGCTACAGATTCACCCCCCTTAAGAGCTTGGGATCAAAAGGGGAGTAAAGTATGGGTAAATTATGTAGAAGTATTTCCACCTAAATGGTCTCGGGCTGGGAAAATCGGACATTTGGAAACACCATTGATTGATGAGGGCTACGAATATCGAAAACCACATATAATACAACTTAATAAGGGATGGAATCAGGTTTTTATCAAATTACCTATGAGTAGTTTTAAAGGCAAAGATTGGCAGAACATGAAAAAGTGGATGTTTACTTTTGTGCCTGTTGCTGATAACTAGATATAGAGATTCATTATTTGAATCTGGAAATTTATGGCTTATTTCTTAGTATTTGTACTTGACTTGAATCATGCAGAAAACTGAAATTTTTTCTCGAATCAAATTCTACAAGAAAAATGAGTATTCTTATGAAACCCTTTATTAGTAAGGGTTTCAATGTGTAAGCTGGAAACAATTTTTAGTTCAATATACAATCAATAGAGAAATGGTAGTTCTGCCGAAGGTTTCTCATGTAATGCTTATGTAGTAAGGGTTTCACAAGAGTATTAATAAAAAAGAGGAAGTCTCAAAAGTAAAAAGAAGGCTTTGAGAATCGGCTAAATGAAAACTTTCTCCATCAGGTAGGTACCCGAATAAAAAGAGGCTGTATCGGACTTTTGATACAGCCTCTTTACAGTTGTCGGAACTGAGTTGCGTTCGTTTCAGTTTCAAAGGGACTTGGTTATGATTGCTAATTTTAATTTAGTTATGCTGCTGGTAATCAATATAGTAAGAGAATGCATGTTGTAAATATTTATCGAACCAAATTTCCTTGAATACCGATGCTTTCGCATTCTTGTAAAGATAAATAGAATAAAAAAAGGTAAATTAATAAAGAAAATTTGTGCATATTATTAGTGTTCTTGGTTACTTAAAGAAAACACTCAAATTTGCTGTGCCTACTTGAGTTAGTGATAAAAACTCTCCAATGCCATTTATTTCAAAACATTGGGTACTTCCATCGCTTACATTTATCATTTGTAAATAGCTGTTTCTTGTGCGATATAATTTTTGGAAAGTTCCGAAACTTTCCAAAAGTTTATGAGGGTTTTAAAAGCAAAAACCGCTATAAGCTTTCACTTACAGCGGTTTATAATTTGGATTGTTGCCCGACCTGGATTCGAACCAAGACATACTGAACCAAAATCAGTTGTACTACCCTTATACTATCGGGCAATCCGACCTATTCATTTCTGAATGGGGTGCAAAAATAAGGGGGAAGGGGAATTGTTCCAAATTTTTTAAACCCATGAAACAGAGAAATAAGGAATAAGGAACAGAGAAATGATGTCCGTATATAAAAAAGGTTGACCAAAAAAGGAGGTCAACGTTATGAAAAAGGGCAAGAAAATCGCACCGAAAAGG
>NZ_JBHYCW010000029.1:0-39901 GCF_051861365.1 Sediminibacterium sp.
TTTCAAAGTTTAAAATTAACAAGCTTTTTCCCGTTAACTCTAACCAAGAATGGACAACTTTTTGGGGGAGCCTACAGTTACCATAGCTGTTTTTACCGTCACTTCGTATCTTCTCAGTGTTATCCAATGGAATTCTGTAACAATATTTAGTAACCCTTCTTTAGTATTTTTCTGCAACACAATTCGATGATAGGGATCATTTTCTTTATCAGCATTCAAAAATCTAAAAAATTTATACCTCCCGGAACAGGATATAAGCCATGAAATGGATTGAATAATTATCTCTTTTACTAAATCGGGATCAATTCCATTTCTTTTGCCTGATTCATCTCCATGTTGATACCTATTATAATAATGTTTATCAAACCAAATCTCTATTAGAACCAGCTCTTGATGTTCAGCTGCTTTCCTGGCTTGAATAGAAGCTTTATTGGCCATCAATGAAAGTGGGTCATGCAATAGGATCTTTTCAGTTACTTTTTTCAAAGGAATTCTTTTCCTTGGTTTTCTTTGCTCCATATAAAACCTCGTATGGAAACAAAAATGAATCAACTTCTTCACTCATCTATTCTCTACATCAAGTTTTACGGATAATACGGTACGATTTTGTGTGATTAATACTTGCTTTATAATATAACCACAAACTCTGTGTTACCTCCGTGGTAAAAAAATCACTCCAAAAAAAAATCCTTTCACTTTTCACATCAGACATCAGAAATCTCCCATCTCCCATCCCTTCCGTATTTTTACATCCTATGCATATCCTCATCGTCAACAACACTGCCATCCCCGCTTTGAAATATGGCGGGACTGAACGTGTGATTTGGTGGTTGGGGAAAGCATTGGTAAAAGCCGGACACCAAGTTTCTTATCTGGTAGCGCCGGGCTCCAGTTGTCCATTTGCAGAAGTGTATCCATTTGATCCTGCACAGCCTTTCAATCAGCAAGTACCCAAAGACATAGGCATTGATATCATTCACTTGAATCATACAGTTAATGAAACGCCGCTTCTTCCCCATCTCATGACCATGCATGGAAACATGAATGAACAAGTTCCTTTGCCGGTGAACACTGTTTTTGTGTCCCGCAACCATGCAGAACGTTTTTGCAGTGAGTCATTTGTTTGCAATGGTATTGATCCGGATGATTATGGTGATCCTGCTCTTGCGGGACCTCGCTCCTATATTCATTTCTTAGGTGATGCTGCTTGGCGTGTTAAAAATGTACAAGGTGCTATTGATATATCCAGAAAAGCCAAATGGCCATTACAGGTCATCGGGGGACATCGGTTCAATTTCAATCAAGGTGTTCGTCTCACATTCGATACCCATGTTCATTTTCATGGTATGAAGGGTGGAGAAGAAAAAAATCAGATCCTTCGACGATCTGCAGCCATGTTATTTCCCGTTCGTTGGCATGAGCCTTTTGGATTGGCGATTACCGAGAGTTTATATTTTGGTTGTCCGGTTTTCGGCACACCTTATGGTTCTTTGTCTGAGATCGTTACAAAGGATGTTGGTTATTTATCTGCCAGTAAAAAAGAGCTGGTACAGGCCTTACAAAACATCCCACAATATGATCGTAAACGTTGTCATGAACGGGTGATGGATCAATTCACTGCTACCCACATGATGCAAGCATATCTCCGGAAATATGAAATCGTTATAAACGGACAAACACTCAACCACCACGCTCCCGTTCTTAAAGAAATTCAGGATGAGAAGTTTTTACCGTTTGGAGAGTAGAATGTTAGCGAATAGCTTATGGGTCATGGCGTATTGTTGATCTGTGATTTTTTGATCTTTGATTTTTTGATTTAAATCAGAATTTATCCAAATCAAAAAATCAAAGATCAAAAAATCAAACTTATTCCCCTGTTACCCGAATAATCCTCCCCGGTCCTTCAACAGCTACATAAATAGCGCCATCGGGACCTTGTTTTACATTGCGGACACGGCCGATACCGTCGAGTATTCTTTCATCTTTGGTAATAGTGTTGCCTTCTAATACAGCTCTGTTTACATGACTTGAATTGAGAGAACCGGTCAACAGGTTTCCTTTCCAGGATTTGAATTTATCGCTGGTGATCACTGCCAATCCACTCGGAGCGATGGAGGGAACCCAATATTTCAAAGGATCTGTAATACCATTCGCAGTGGGATTGGATGAGACAGCTACGCCATCGTAGTTTTTTCCATAACTCACCAAGGGCCATCCATAGTTTTTTCCTTTCTCCACCAAATTGATCTCATCACCACCCATTGGACCGTGTTCATTTTCCCAGATGCGATTATTGATCGCATCATAAGTCATACCCTGTGGATTGCGATGTCCGTAAGAGAACACTGTCGTTGCTGTTGAATTTCCCGGGAGTACTGGATTATCGGCGGGTACTTTTCCGTCATCTGTCATTCGATGTACTTTTCCCCAATCACTTTTGGTATCCTGTGCATTCATGTTCCCGCTGCCTACACCGCCATAACTGGTAGAGCCGCCCTCTCCTACGCTCAGATAGAGCATTCCGGCTTTGTCAAAAATGATACGACTACCAAAATGTCCGTACCAAGTATTGGCTGTTTTGGTTTGAAAAATGGTTTCTGTATTGGTGATGGTATTACCATTGAGTTTACATCGTGTGAGCTTTAAAACTGCACCATTCACTCCTGATTCTGAAGCAGCGTAGGAAATATAGATCCATCCATTGTTGGCATAATTTGGGTGGACTTTGATATCCAATAAACCACCTTGTCCATTGCTAAGGATGCCGGCTGGTACGCCCGATATTTCTTGTATAGTGCCACCGGTGGTATATCGCGCGATGGTACCTTTTTTCTCTGTGAATAACAGATCCCCGTTGGGCAGAAAATCCATTCCCCAAATGACCTCTCTGTTGTTCACTATGATATTGGTTTTCAGTGTTGGTTCGCCCGTAAGCGGAACTTCTGTGTTTTTGCTGGAAGAGCTCTGACAAGCACTCAGAGAACTGAATAGTGCCAATACTGCAATGGTGATGGATGATTTCATATACAGGTATTTACGTACTCTTAAATATACTGGTTCTATAGGGCAAATAAAATGAGGAAGTCTCAAAAGTAAAAAGAAGGCTTTGAGAATCGCCTAAATGAAAACTTTCTCCATCAGGTACCCGAATAAAAAGAGGCTGTATCGGAATTTTGATACAGCCTCTTTTCAATATTTCTTGGGCTTTACACTTTAGAACTTGTTGTGTAATGCATCAAACTCTTTGTATTTCGCTTCAAAAGCATCAAATGCTGCATTGTCTTTACCTCTGGCTCTATCGCGCTTATAAGCGTACAAATTGGCTAACCAGTCAACCGTACGATTGATCACACTTTTTTCGTTATTGGTTCTGCTGCTTTTATCTTTTAAGATAGCGTAAGCTTTCTGTAACCATTCTATTGCCTGATCTACTTGTTGGGTAATAGAGGGTTCTAATGCTGCATTGGCTTTTAGATAAGGTTCAGATTCAGCTTTTGCTTTGGCTTCTACTGCCGCTTTTTTCTTAGGATCTTTTTCAACAGGTTTCTCTGCATTGATCCTTTGAACGGAACGAATATTGTCGCGCACCAGATCATCCAGCGTAGCAAAAGTATTGTAACTCACAACACCTACGTTGAAGGCTGCAATGGCATTATTGCTGTTCTTAGCGAATGCTTTTTTAAATGCTTCAATCGATTTGTTGCTATACTTAACTGCAGTAGCGCTATCCAAGTCATCTTTATTCTTAGCATTGGCAAACGATTCTCCAAATAACAGGTATTTATTTTCAGTCAAAGTTCCCGCTGCATCTTCTTTGTCATACATTTCTGTTTTTGTTTTCAGATCGTATGACTCGAGTAAATCCATCTCATAGTATTCCCACTCTTTACTTTTATCAGGAAATACTTCATTAGCCAAGGCAAGGTTCTTTTTGAATTTTACCTCATCTTTTTGGCTGCTGGAATAATAATCCAATAAAAAACGATACACATCTACAAAATTGGTGTCGCTTATTTTATTGTCAGCCAAACGCTGGTAATATCCAGCAGCAGTTTCTAATTTTTTGGCATTTTGGAAAGCATAAGCGGCATAGAGGATGGATGTGGTATCCATTTTCAGGTTATTGCTGGTCCATTTATTCTCGATGATTTGATCGATATAACGGATAGCAGTTGCAAAATTTTCACCTGCATTTGCCCAATCTTTATCATTGAAACTACCGGTTCCTCTTGTAATAAAACCAAAATACATATCGAAATAGGCGCCGAGACCATCTTTCTCTTTTGCGATAGCATAGGTAGGATCCATTTCCTGGTATTTCTTCAAAGCCGCTTCTGCCTCTGCTCCGGCATTGGCATATTTGGCACTGAGTTCAGGTGTTTTAAAGATCGCAGCATAGATTTTGCCTTTGAACATATACGTCTCTGCCTTTGCTTGGGCTTTTGGATCCGCAGCTAATTTATCGATCTCTGTTTTTGCATCTTCCACCCTGCCTAAAATTATTGCATTTTGTACCTTTTTATAATCCTGTGCGGTAACAAACTGCAGTGTTGCAGCAAAGATGGAAAGCATGAATAGCTTCTTCATAACGGGAGGTTTTTAAACTTGGTTTTCGTTAGTGGTTGAATCGTTATTGTCTGTTGCAGGGTTTTCGTTTTCTGTTGTTTCACCAGGTATTTCCGATGATGCATCCTCATCATCATCTTCAATCTGTGAAATGGCAGCAATCTCATCTCCTTCATCGATCCTGATCAGTTTCACACCCTGTGTGGCCCTACCGGCTTCACGGATCTCACTGATGCTGGTACGAATCGTGATACCGGATTTACAAGTGATGATAAGGTCTTCTTTTTCAGTTACATAGAGGATGCCAACTAAACTTCCTGTTTTGTCTGTAACATGGATCGTTTTCACCCCTTTTCCACCTCGATTGGTGATACGGTATTCATCGATCGGTGTTCTTTTTCCAAAGCCTTTTTCACTTACTACCAAAATGGTTCGGGTAGTATCCTCCTTGTTTACACAGATCATGCCAATTACTTCATCTTTCTCATCATCTACCTCAATACCCGCAACGCCAATGGCACCTCTACCTGTTGCGCGTACCTTCTCTTCCTCAAAACGAATGGCTCTACCACTTTTCACCGCCAGCATGATCTCAGATTTGCCATCGGTCATCCTTGCTTCCAGTAATTCATCGCCTTCCATAATGGTAATGGCATTCACACCATTGGCTCTAGGGCGACTGAAATCTTCCAAAGAAGTCTTTTTAATGATTCCTTTCTTGGTACAAAGTACAATATAATGTTGCTGTACAAAATCTTTATCGGCCAGATTTTTTACATCAATAATGGCTTTCACCTTATCGTCACCCGGTAATTGTATCAGGTTTTGAATGGCTCTTCCTTTGCTTTGCTTTTCTCCTTCGGGTATTTCGTATACACGCATCCAGTAACAGCGCCCTTTTTCTGTGAAGAATAGCATCGTGTCATGGGTAGAAGCGACAAATAGATGTTCTACAAAATCTTCTTCACGTGTTTTAGAACCCACAGCTCCTCTTCCACCACGTTTTTGTTGGCGGTATTCAGATGCGGATGTTCTTTTGATATAACCCAAATGTGAAATGGTAATCACTACATCTTCTTCTTCAATGAGATCCTCAATACGCATCTCATCAGCGAGGTATTGAATCTCACTCTTACGCGCATCTCCAAATTGCTCTTTGATCTCGATCAATTCTTTTTTGATCAGGTCATAACGTAGTGCTTCACTTCCCAATAATGCTTTTAAGTCTTTGATGGTATTGATCAAACCATTGAATTCTTCAATGATTTTCTCTCTTTCCATACCGGTCAAACGCTGTAAACGCAGTTCCAGAATCGCTTTTGCCTGTGCTTCAGATAAACCTTCTTCCTGTTTGTATAATTCGTTGGAAAGATCTGTGAAGAGGTCTTGTTTGAGTAACCATTTGGCCTCTTTACTCTTGCTGATCAGACTTTCTTTGGCTTCATCCGGTGTTCTGCTGGCACGGATCAGGGTGATCACTTCATCCAAATGATCCAATGCTTTCAGGTATCCTTCCAAGATATGCGCACGCTCTTCTGCTTTACGCAAATCGAATTTGGCTCTGCGGATGACTACATCCATCCTGAAATCAATGAACTCAGCGATCAAATCGCGCAGGTTCATGATCTTAGGTTTGCCTTTGGATAGTGCTACGTTGTTGATACCGTAGCTGGTTTGTAATTCAGTGTATTTGTACAATTGGTTAATGACCACTTGCGCTACTGCATCACGCTTCAAATCCAGTACAATTCTGGTTCCTTCGCGTTTGTTACTTTCATTGTTGACATGTGCAATGCCTTCAACAGTCTTATCATTCACCAATTGTCCAATACGATCTGTTAATTGATCTCGGTTTACCTGATAAGGAACTTCCGTGATTACGATCTGCTCACGACCGCTTTGTTTAGTATCCACATGACATTTACCACGCACCACAACTCTTCCTCTTCCGGTAAGTAAAGCCTGTTTTACACCTTCCATGCCATAGATCACACCTCCCGTTGGGAAATCAGGGGCTTTTACGTATTGTATCAGTTCTTCTCCTGTGATCTCTCTGTTGTCAATAAATGCCACGCATCCATCCACCACTTCACCGAGGTTATGCGGCATCATATTGGTAGCCATACCTACGGCAATACCGGATGAACCATTCACCAAGAGTTGAGGAATACGGGAAGGAAGAACGGTAGGTTCTTGTAAAGAGTCATCGAAATTCAGTTGAAAATCAACCGTCTCTTTTTCAATATCATCCAGCATGGCTTCTGCCACTTTCTGTAAACGGGCTTCTGTATAACGCATAGCCGCCGGTGGATCACCATCCTGGTTACCAAAGTTACCCTGTCCATCTACCAGCGTATAACGCATGGTCCAATCCTGTGCCATACGCACCAATGTATCATAGATGGATGAGTCGCCATGCGGGTGGTATTTACCCATCACTTCACCCACAATACGGGCAGATTTTTTGTAGGGCTTGTTGCTGTTATTCCCCAGTTCATTCATCGCATATAAAACCCTGCGATGTACCGGTTTAAAACCATCCCTGGCATCAGGTAGGGCACGACCAACGATCACCGACATCGAATAATCGATGTAGGCTGTTTTCATTTGTTCTTCAATATTGACCTGTATAATGCGGTCGTTATCGCTCGTCTGTTCGGGTAGCAGATTTTCTTCCATGTTCGCTTTTCTCGTACGTATTTTTGAGTTCTTCCCGGTGGATGTTAGCACCCATAAATCCGGGATGGCGAAGATAGTTTTTTTAGGTGGGAAAAAAGGGCTGAAATGGCTGTTTTTTAAGCAGTTTTATCCACAAAGCTGCATAAAAAAACACCCTGTTTTTCCATGGCTCCTGGCGATGGGAAAACTAGGGTGTTTTGTTCTTCTATTACCTTATATGCAAGAGACTTAGTTGGTCACTTTTCTGATGTCTGAACTACCGCTTTTGGAAGTCGTAGCCGTAGCATTCCCCTTGTAATGGATATCGCTACCGCCGGATGCAGTGGCATCCATTTGCTTATTTGCGGTAATGCTAACATCACTACCTCCACTGGAAACCACTCTGCATACATCCGTAATCAACCCATACCCTTCTACATCACTTCCTCCTGATGCAGTAATCTTCACCTGAGCAGCTTTACCTTTAATGGTAGCATCGCTGCCACCGCTGGCTGACAGACTTAATTCATCGCATTGAATCTCTCCCCTAAGGTCTGAACCACCGGAAATAGAGATACTGAGTTTATTGCTTCTGATCACGGTCTCTAAAGACACGTCAGAACCACCTGAAGCACCCAACTTATCCAGATTTTTCACGGATACATAGGCTTTTAATTTTTTATTGCCGGTATTAGAACCCCAGTTCCAACCATCTTTTTTTTCGTAGTAAATCTTCAATACCCCATCTACCACTTCCGTGATGATCTTATCACGATACTCATCAGAAACAGCACTTACTGCTACCGCTTCTTCGGATGATTGTGTGAGATACAGGTCAATACCATTGGATACCTGTACCGCATGGAAATTTTTGAGTCCATTGCGACTCTGTGCATTGGCATCGCGAATGGTTTTTTGGGCAAGAATCGTTCCGGTCAGCATCAGTAACGAAACGAATAAGGTGATCGCTTGTTTCATGTAGGATTTTTTAAGTTGAACGAACCTATCCTGCTTTAGTTACAGAATTGAGTTGATTTTTTTTGATCCCAAGTAAACCTCGTATTTGATTCCGCTTTCTGTGCATTTCAGTGCCTTCTCCGAAGGAGTCCTTTGGACAGTGGCAACATTTTCTATTCATTATTTCTACTTAGCTTGCGGCATGTCATTTCCACCTCCTCATATCCTTGTTTTTGGTGCCGGTAAATCATCTACTGTCTTGATTGATTACCTCAAACGCGAAACCCGACGCAGACAATGGAAACTAACTGTGGCAGATGCAGATATAGAGACCGTTCTTCAAAAGTTGGGCACTGAAATGCATACCCATGCGGTTCAACTGGATATTACCGATACCGAAAAAAGAAGATCATTGATCGCTGCTGCAGATGTGGTGATCTCTTTAATGCCACCGGCTCTTCATTATCATGTGGCCCTAGACTGCTTGGATCTCGGAAAACATTTACTCACTGCTTCTTATGTCGATGATCAAATCAAAGCATTGCAACAGCAAATTGCTGATAAGGAATTGTTGTTTTTGTGTGAGATGGGATTGGATCCCGGTATCGACCACATGAGCGCGATGCAATTGATCCATGCCATTAAAGCCAAGGGTGGAAAGATCCATTCTTTCTTATCACATTGTGGTGGATTGGTAGCTCCTGAAAGCGATAATAATCCTTGGCATTATAAAATCAGTTGGAATCCTCGTAATGTAGTACTGGCAGGCAAGGCCGGTGCCGTATTTCTGAAAAACGGTGAAGAACAGGCATTGTCTTATGAACAGTTGTTCCGTGCATCCGGAAATGTAACCATCCCTGATCTTGGTGAATTGGCCTACTATGCCAACAGAGATTCTCTGAGTTATATTCCAAAATACGATTTACAAGATTGTTCAACATTCATCCGAACAACGCTGCGGCATTCAGATTTCTGCAAAGGTTGGACTACCATCGTTGACCTGAAACTCACGGATGAAATTGTAACTTACGATACAAGTACTTTGCGGATGTCTGATTTTCTCCAACAACATCTACAACAACACCGTTTGTCTGTTACACCGGAACAATTATCATCTGATGCACATATTCAGGCAATGCTACTCAGTTTGGGTTTGAATAGTGAACAGCCGATCCATAAAGGGATATGTACTGCTGCAGATATTCTTCAATGGAGAATGGAATCATCCTGGATATTGGAGCCGCAGGATAAAGACATGATCGTGATGTTGCATGAGATTGAATATGAGCTGAATGGTCAATATAAAACCGTCAAAAGCAGTCTGGTGGTCAAAGGCGAAGATCATTTACGCACAGCCATGGCGAAAACAGTTGGATTGCCATTGGGCATCGCAGCTATATTGATAGCCGAAAAAGCTTTACCTGAAAAAGGACTGCATATTCCGATCATTCCTTCTATTTATGCACCTGTATTATCTTTACTGGCAAAAGAAGGAATCCTATTTCATGAAGTAGAGGACTGAGCCTATCTCTATTTTACTTTTTTTTCCTTTTACCCGTCTCCTTTTCACTTTTGACTTTTGACTTTTCACTTTTGCCTTCCATCACCCATTCATAATCCAATTGTCTTTTTTCAAGATTCGCTGCCACTACCCGAATGGTTACTTTATCACCCATGCGGAAGGTTCTGCCACTTCTTCGTCCAACCAAGCTATAATCACTTTCCACCAATCTGAAATCATCATAATCACTCAGTCCAATCAAACTTACCAGTCCTTCACACTTGTGTTCAACAGTTTCTACCCAGAATCCAAAACTGGCAACACCGCTCACTACCCCTTCAAAACTTTCTCCGAGATAATCGCGCATGTACTCTACTTGTTTGTATTTATTACCTGCACGTTCGCATTCCATAGCGGCTCTTTCTCTGTCGCTGCTATGTTTACACTTCTCTTCCATTTTTTTATCGATCATTGGTTTCCCTTGTAGCACGGTTTCCAGTACACGGTGTACCAATACATCGGGATATCTTCGGATGGGAGAAGTAAAGTGACAGTAAAATTCAAAAGCCAATCCGTAGTGACCAATATTCTCGGTCGTATACACGGCTTTTGCCATGGTACGTATACCCAATTGCTCCAACACATGCTGCTCAGGTTTTCCTTTAGCATCTGCCAGCATTTGATTAAAACTTGCAGCAATAGATTCAGGTGAGCTTAGATCAAATTTATGACCATACTTTTTTGCGAACTCCATAAAAGGAGCCAATCTTTCTGCATCCGGTTGGTCATGCACGCGATATGGGAATGGGATCTGCTTTTTATTGATCTGTATTTTGGAAATATTCTCTGCAACGGTACGATTGGCCAACAACATGAATTCTTCAATCAGTTGGTGTGCTTCTTTACTTTCTTTTACAACAATTCCTACCGGTTTTCCCTTTTCATCTAACTTAAAACGCACTTCCTGCGAAGAGAAATTGATAGCACCTTTACTGAAGCGCTTCTTTCGCATTTTCTGTGCAAAATCATTCAATAGTAAAATATCTTCTGCAAATTTTCCTTCCTTGGTTTCAATGATCTCTTGAACATCTTCATAAGTAAAGCGATGATCAGAATGAATCACCGTTCTACCTAACCAATATTGTTTGATCTCTCCTTTAGCATTCATTTGAAAAATGGCGGAGAAAGTAAATTTATCTTCATGAGGTCTGAGCGAACACAGTTCATTGGAGATTCGTTCCGGTAACATTGGGTTCACCCTATCAGGCAAGTAAACGGATGTGGCTCTCTTATACGCTTCTTCATCCAATTCTGTTTCCGGATGAACATAATAGCTGACGTCGGCAATATGAACACCGATTTCGTAAATGCCATTGGCTAATTTTCGAATAGAAATGGCATCATCAAAATCTTTGGCATCTACAGGGTCGATGGTAAATGTGCGAATCTCTCTGCAGTCTTTTCTTTTTTTGATCTCTTCTGAATCCAGTACATCGGGTAATCGTTCTGCTTCTTCCAATACATCTTCCGGGAAAAACAGCGGGAAACCGGCTTGTGCCAGTAATTCCTTCATGGCTGCATCGTTCTCATCTTCGGGTTGCATTACACTCACGACTTCGCCAACGGGTTTTTTATCTTCTTTCTCCCATTTGACCAATCGAGCTACTACTCGGTCTTTATTTTTAGCACCATTCAAGGATGTCAATGGAATAAAAAGATCCGGCATCGGTTTATCCGTATCAGGAACGAAAAACGCAAAATTGGTAGAGAGTTGTATGTATCCAATGAATTCAGTTTGTCTTCGGCTGATTACTTCGGTAATCTTTCCTTCTTTCTTACCGGTTCTTCCGTTTTCACGCACCACTTTTACACGAACTACATCTCCATTGAGGGCATTCATGAAGTCGCCCGGACGAACCAGTACATCACCACTGCCATTATCGATGACCACATATCCCATACCTGAACGGGTTACTTCGAGTTTACCTTTTAGTAATTGTGCCGTTACAGATTTTTGTTTTTGCTTCTGTTTCTTTTGCTTCGATGTTTTCTTACTCATGATATAGGCTTGTACCTAAAGTTCCTGATAAAATCAGTAACCATTCGATTAAATTGTTCACCTTCTCCAAACAAAAAATCATGTCGTATGGGTAGCACATACATCGGTAAGGTTGCTAATTCATCCCTGAATTTTAACAAACGAACTGCATCTTTTTCTGTTGTCAGAATGATTTTGTCTCTGGCGTGAATACGATCAAATTTTTCTTTGATCTCATTCAGATCATCAATGGAGAAAATATGATGATCTGAATAGTCTTGTTGATAGTAAGTATGGGTGCATTCATGCAGGTATTCTTTCAACGGTTTTGGATTGGCAATACCACATACCAGTAATACCTCTACTCTTGGGGTTAATAACCATTCATCTTCATAATTGAAAATATGATAAGGTACCCCATACGCAATCCTCGTAAAAAATACTTTTTGATCTGCGCGGGGTTTCAGGTTGCGAATGATCTGTTGTTTTCGCTCAGATGAAAGATCTGCCGGACATTTGGTAACCACAATAATATTGGCTCTTTTGGCAGACCTTCTTTCATCACGCAAATCACCGGTAGGCAAAAAGAAATCGTTTACATAGATATTACTGTATTCTGTCAGTAGAATATTAAATCCTGCTTTGACAGAGCGATGCTGAAAAGCGTCATCCAGAATGATGGCTTGCAGATCGGGGACATCTTGTAATAATTGTGGTATGGCTACCAATCTTTCCTCACCTACTGCTACGGGTATTTGCGGAAACTTCATGTGGAATAACATGGGTTCATCACCTATCTCCAATGCCGTTGTTGTAGGATTGGCCAATGCATATCCTTTTGTTTTTCTTTTATATCCCCTACTCAGCGTACCTACTTTGAATTGAGGTGATAATAAATACAAAAGATATTCTACCATCGGTGATTTGCCAGTGCCGCCTACCGCCAAATTACCTACACAGATCAAAGGGAAATTAAAGGAAGCAGATTTGAGGTATTGTTGATCAAACATCCAATTACGAATACGGATAATGAGTCCATACAGCAACGCAATCGGCAATAAAAGAACCCTAAAAGAAGTAAGAAATATCGTATTAAAATTCATAGACCTCGTTCGGCGTGATACAGTAGTTCAAAGGTACGTCAAATTCGTGGGTGTCAGTGAGCAATGGGATGGGATCAAAATAACTAAAACCGATGGTAATGGCATCTGTTCGGCATTGTTGCAGGTAACGGTCATAGAATCCTTTGCCATAGCCTACCCTGTATCCTTGGACATCGCAAATAAGCATGGGTACAAAAATTAGGTCGATATCGGTAGGCTGTAATGGTGCTGTTGCCGGTGGTTCTGTAATCCCCCAGTTATTGACGGTATACACAGTGTCTTCATCAATCAAATGCGCTGTCATGGTACCTGTTTCCTGATCAGACACCGGATATGCAATGTTCAATCCCGGTACCATATGTCTTAAATATCCTGAAAACAAATGCGTATTGGGTTCTGCTTGTCCGGATATAGGCCAATAAGTTAATAAAGTTTGAATACTGCTGAAATCGAATTGCTGAAATTGTATCAACATCAAATCATCCATACGCAAACGATCATGTCCGTCCAACTCTTTTCGTTTGGCTTTATAGATCTTTCTCAATGCGTCTTTTGTCATGTTGATCTGTTATAAATAGCGATGCAAGTTACTACGGATATTTCCTGCTTGCTGCTGAATGAATGTTGGATTCACCTCAGAAAGATAAGGCACAGAACCCAAAGAAGGAAAGCCACTCCATGTTACGATTTCATCTTCATAGTCGAGGTATTGATCATTGAAGATCCAGCCCATCACATCGATACCTACTTGTTTACAGTAAGCTGCCGTTAAACGAGAGTGATTGATGCTGCCTAAATAATTTCTGCTCACCAGAATGACTCGCGCATTCAAGGAAAGAATCAGATCAGCAATCGATTGTTGATCGTTCAGTGGTACCAATAATCCCCCGGCACCTTCTATCACTAATATGCGATCGGGTTTTTCGCTCAACAGTTGCTTTGCTTTTTCTTGTATGATATCAATATCAATAATGATTTGTTCAGCTCTTGCAGCGATATGTGGAGAAGCCGGCATTTGTAAACAATAGATTTCCGGATGAATGATGGTAGTTGTATTCGTTACCAATTGTTGCACCCTTTGTGCATCCGTACCTGTTTCAAATCCGGCTTGTACCGGTTTCCAATAATCAGCTTCTAATGCCTCGGTTACAATGGCCGATACCACCGTTTTGCCGATTTCAGTTCCGATACCTGTTATGAAGATGGGGCGGTTCATTGGTGGTAGTCCATGGTCAATAGACCATAGTCCATGGGGTTTATTTTATTATACTTTAATTAAAGTTATTCGATGGAACATAAGGTATAAAATATTCTTTCTGACACTAAAACTATGGACTATGGACTACTCAAAAAAAACGAAAACAAAGTAGTCCCATAATTTCGTTGAAAGCTAAAGCCTTCAAATTTTTCATAATTGTTTCGCGGTGTGTGTTCCAGTACAAAAAAGCCGCCTTTACGGATCATTTTTTTGGAGACAATTAGCTTGGGTAATTCATCGATGGTTCCCAAGGCGTAAGGAGGACCTGCAAAAATGAAATCGAAGTCTTCTTCACAGGATTGCAAATACGCAAATACATCCATCTTCAATACCTTATAGTTTTCCATCCCTAACATTTCTGCGTTCTTTTTGATGAATGCATGCATGATGGGGTCTTTTTCTACAAGGGTTAATTGCGCTGCACCGCGTGATGCCAGTTCGTAACTGATGCAGCCGGTGCCTCCAAATAAATCCAAAGATTCGATGCCTTCAAAATCCATCCTGTTTTGAAGGATATTGAATAACCCTTCTTTGGCTATATCAGTAGTGGGTCGGGTATGTGGCATTTGGGCGGGTGGACTGATCCTCCTGCCCCCCCCATTTTCCGGAAATAATTCTCATACAATCGGATTAAAGAACGGGGTAAAATAATGGGCATGATATGATTCAAGCATCTCAGGAATCAGTGCTGATTCAGAAAGATTGCTGAACGATCGTTTGGGGAATAATTGTTGTAAATGTTGGTGTAATTCACCATGTGGCTCAATAAATCCACTCATTTCAATATGGGTATCTTCCGCTCTCAGGTCATGCTCTTTGAGTATGGATAAGAGATAAAAGCAAAGGTCTGCAGAAGTTTCAAAGCTGTAAGACTGAATGAAATGCAACTGCCCTTTTATCATCAATACAGCAATGAAAGATTGAGGATATACTTGAATATGTAGTATTGTATCAGGTAAATCGGGTCTTGCAAAAAGTGAATTTAAAATTTCCGTGTAGATATGATGTCCTTGAAACAAATGAAAATGTCTGACTGCCTGGTCTAAGATGGTCTTTCTGATGCGATAGCAATTGACCATATTTTTAGCATCGGCTAGTTTATCATGTTTCTGTTCATGTCTATTCGATTCTCCAAATACCATGGATAAAAAATCTGTTGCCGCAGCAGTATTCATTTTTTCAACCGGGATGATCAATGCTTCCCGGAAATTGTAACATAGATGTACGTTGCCGGAATATTTATCCAGTAAGATGGAGTTGTTTTTGATCTCAAAGAAAACATCACTCCAGTCATTGATATCGTTGTCGAGTACAAAAAATTCAAATGCGTGAATGGTATGTTGATCAGCAATAGAACAAGCTACGTACAAAGGACCTATCTCCACCCGAAGTTGATCTTTCGGGGACATAACCAACGGTGTTGGTGGATAGAATGCCATTGTTTTTCTTGCCATACAATCGATATTGATTGCAATGATATAAAAAAAGCCACTGATTTGTGCACTGGTTAATATTGTAGCTTTGCCCGCATTTATGGAAATCGGAAAAAGCAATATGAATTTACAGGTATCAATCAGCCATCGGCAGATATTGACTATTGCCTTACCCATTACCGCTTCCATCATTGTTCCACAGATCAATTTTATCACCAATAATATTTTCCTGAGTGGCTTAGGTCAACAGGAATTGGGGGTGGCAGGAATCACCGGTGTGTATTATTTGATTTTTGCGGTGATTGGACAAGGACTGAATAATGGCTTACAAGCTTTGATCTCACGTAGGGCCGGTGAGAATCGAATCGATCAAATTGGTAGTTTGTTTTTTCAGGGTATACGGATTTCATTGGTATTGGCTTTATTGGGGATATTGGTCACTTGGTTTTTTGCACCGCTATTGTTTCAATATGCTTTACAAGATCAGGAACGGGTGGATATGGCCGTATCTTTTTTGAATATTCGTATTTTAGGTCTACCCTTTTTGTATGTCTATCAAATGCGCAATGCCTTGTTGGTGGGCACCAACCAGAGTCGCTACTTGATCATTGGTACCGCAACAGAAGCCATTACCAATGTTTATTTTGATTATGGATTTATCTATGGCAAACTCGGGCTTCCGGAATTAGGCTTCAACGGTGCTGCTTATGCCTCTATTATTTCTGAAGTGGCAGGATTATTCGTGATCTTCTTTGTCATTCAGGCAAAAGGTATTGGCAAGAACCTGAGTCTGTTTCAAAACACAAAATATGACTGGAATAATATCCGATTGATTTTACGCATATCCTTTCCCGTAATTCTACAGTTTGCCATCAGTATTATCAGCTGGGAGTTCTTTTATATCTTAATTGAACATCATGGTGCCAGGGATCTGGCCATTTCGAATACCATGCGGAATATTTTTGGATTCTTTGGCTGTTTTACCTGGGCATTTGGGGCTACTGCGAATAGTATGGTGAGTAATGTCATCGGACAAGGCAAACAAGAAAGGGTAACGGAGTTGGTTAAGAAAATTATGTTATGGAGTGTGGGGTTTGCGGTATTTGTATGTACCGTATTGAATTTGTTCCCGCATAGTTTCTTATCTGTGTATGGTCAAGGAGAAGATTTTATTGCAGCTGCTATTCCGGTGATGCGTATTGTGTCTGTGGCACTTGTATTTATGTCGGTATCTGTTATTTGGTTGAATGCAGTAACGGGTACAGGTAATACAAAAGTGAATCTGTATAGTGAGATTGCCGCCATCGTTCTGTATTGTTTATATGTCTATACCGTACTCGAGAAACTTCAATGGTTTATCGAATGGGGATGGGCAAGTGAAATGTTGTATTGGACTACCCTATTTATACCTTCATTCTGGTATATGCGAAGTGGAAGATGGAAAAAGCAACAACTGTAATAGAGGTTTAATCTCTTGTTAAACCCATTTATTCATGCAGCGTTGGTAATAATTTTCTTTTCTTTGAAAAAAACTAAACATGAGAAAATTAGTAGTACTTCCTTTGTTACTGGTTTCCTTGATCGGTTATGCACAGTTTCAAAAAAATGATAGATTATTAACCGGATTTATAGATTTATCAACAAATAAGACTAGTAGCGTCAGTTCTGCTGCTTCTAATTCAAATTTTGGTACCGGATTTAGTATATCAGCATCTAAATTTAGATCGGATAGAAAGTTCAATAGTTTGACCTTGACTTTCAATCATAATGTTACCAAGCAAAATCCTGCCAGTAATATTGAGAACAAGCAGATTCGAAATGCAATTGGCATTGGTTTTGGGCACACTATTTTAACGCCACTTGCACAAAGGGTATACCTTAGTTTTCCTTTTAGTTTTGGAACCACCATTGCACGTTTTGAATCCAAGAATAACAATCAGATAGCGAATAAGGCCAATAATTTCAGTATCGGTGCATCTGCAACGATCGGTATCGTATACCTGACCAAAAAGAAATGGGTGTTTTCAGCCAATATGGGATCCTTGGCAGGTATTCGTTTTGATCATGGAAAAACATCTTCCAGTACGGGGAATGAAACCAAGTCGAATGCTTTTAATATTTATGGAGGAGCATTGGGAACTGCATTCAACAATATGAGTATTGGGATTGGATACCTTATTAAATAAGAAATAAGAAATTAGAAACAAGAGACAAGGGACAAGAAACAAGAAAGAAACAAGATATAAGAGACGAGAAAGAGGAGATGTATGTGCTGTACATCTCCTCTTTTTTTTAGCCTTTTAATTTTTCTACTAATGCTGCGTATTGCTCCATGGCAGTTTCTTTTGTCATTCCTTTTAATTTTTCCCAGGCCTCATGTTTGAATTTAGCAACGAAATCAAAGGGATTTGATGGACCGGTTTCTGTATTATCACCCTCGGTAGCTTGCTTGTACAGTGAATAGAGTTGTAATAAAGTTTCATTATCCGGCTTCTCAGATAATGTTTTGCTATTGGCAACAGCTGTTGTGAAACGTTCCAGTAATGACATGAGATTGTTTTATAGATTTTATTGAATAGCTTCTAACATTTTTGCTCCTTCTGCCTTGATCGCCGGATCATCTCCTGTTCTCACCGGCAATTTAACCAGCTTATTGAGTACTTCGATTGCTTTTGCAGGTTGTCTGGCTTCTTTGTATGCTTTTGCCAGATCTAAATAATTCAAAGCGAAATAGGGTTCTAAAGTTTTGCATTTCTCCATGTGAACAATGGCCTTTTCTAAATCACCGGATGGTAGTCCACCATACAATAATTTTACAGCCGCTTTTTTCAATCCCGATAAAGTTACCATTTCATAATGCCATTTACCCAATGTGTAATTGGCTTTTGCGTGATCAGGATTAATAGTCAAAGCTTTATCAGCATACAGCTTAATGTCTTTAACAAATGCAACGATCTGTTTATTCTCCGTTTCGATATCGGTCATCCTACCTGCTATCATCGCCATGGCATAAGCGGCATCAGCATGATTGCTGTCGGCTTGCCAAGCTCTTTTGGCATACGATAATGCGGTTTCATAAAACAAGCGTTTATTGTTTTTATCTGCTTGCCTACCTCCGATGGATGCACTCAGTTCTGTTGCTTTTACCAAGGCTTTTAGATTGGCCGGGTCTTGTGTAAGCACCAGTTTGTATTTCTCTAAAGCTTCATTTTCTTTTTGTACCCTTTCAAAATTGGAGGCTTCTTTGAATAGTAAATTGATATCTTGTGCCTGAACTGTGAAATACTGCACTATCAACAAACAAAAACCCATCAGTTGTACAATATGCGCTCTTTTCATTGAATATCTTTTCGGTGAATGATCAGCGAAACACCCGTTGAACCCTGAAAAGCCGGTATTGGCGGATGTAGTTTTTTGATCGCAATGGTCACTGTTTCTGCTAGAGAAAATTGTGCCAGAATGGCCAATGCGATCTCCGATGCTACAGTTTCCAATAAAGGCGTAGCAATCGACATTCTTTTTTGAACTAAGTCATGCAATGCAACATAGTCAATCGTATCCTCAATCTTTGTAATCGGATATTTGGAAGGACGATAATCAACCGATACATCTACCAGAAAGTCATTACCCAATACCTTTTCTTCGGCATAAAGGCCATGGTAGGCGTGGATGATGACTTGATGTAGATGGATTGAAAACATGGGAGAAAATAAGAAATAAAGAATAAGAAATAAGGAATAAGAAATGAGAAAAAAGAAGCAGGAAATACCAAATTGGATTTTGAGTTTTACTTTCTGATTTCTTATTCCTTATTTCTTATTTCTCTGTTTTTATGCTAGTCCTTTTGCGGTCAGGTATCTTTCTGCATCCAGGGCTGCCATACAACCACTGCCTGCTGCTGTTACAGCCTGGCGGTAGTTTTTATCCTGTACATCTCCTGCTGCAAATACGCCTTCCAGATTCGTTTTGGTGGTACCGGGTACTGTTTTAATGTAACCCGTTTCATCCATATCGATCCAGCCTTTGAAAATATCACTATTGGGTTGGTGTCCAATCGCGACAAAAAATCCATTGATTGGAATTTCTTGTGTTTCCTGTGTTTTGTTGTTCTTGATACGAACACCTTCCACTTTTTTATCACCTAAAATCTCATCTGTATCCGTATTCCAATATACTTTGATATTGGGAGCATTGAGTACACGATCCTGCATCACTTTACTGGCGCGCATTTGATCTCTTCTCACGAACATGTGAACCGTAGTGCATAGTTTAGATAAGTACAAAGCTTCCTCAGCTGCCGTATCACCCGCACCCACAATTGCCACATCTTTTCCTTTGAAGAAAAACCCATCACAAACCGCACAAGCACTTACGCCAAAACCATTCAATCTTTGCTCACTTTCCAATCCCAACCATTTGGCAGAGGCACCCGTACTGATGATCACTGCATCGGCTTCAATCCATTTCTCCTCATCGATCTCTACTTTATAGGGTTGCTGACTAAAATCAACTTTTGTTGCCAATCCGTAGCGGATATCTGCTCCCATTCTTGCTGCCTGCTTTTCAAAATGCACCATCATCTCCGGACCTTGAATGCCTTCAGGATAACCGGGATAGTTTTCTACTTCTGTGGTAATGGTCAATTGTCCACCTGGTTGAATACCCTGGTATAAAACAGGTTTCATATTTGCACGGGCTGCATAAATAGCTGCGGTATATCCTGCCGGACCGGAACCAATAATCAATACATGTACTTTTTCTGTTGCTTCACTTGCCATACTTGAATTTTTATATTAGACGAACAAATTTATTGAACCCTTGCAGTTTCCGGGTTTCGTTTTTACACATATGCTCCTTATTTGGGGATAATCAGGGTTCTGTATTGTGCTGCATAACCACAAAAAGCACCCAAAGCATTGTTACTGATATTTCCAATCACCTTACCGGGAGAAGAAAAGGGATTACCCACAGATTGCAAGTTGAATTCCCAGGTTCTCCAAAAATCATAGGTCGATTTACTGATATTGCAAAGTTTGACAGATACTGTATCCCCTTTTTGAAAAAAACCATAAGTCTCAAAATCTACATCTTCATTTCTGTTCACACCTCTGTCTACTTGTATCTCATAGGTCTTTCCATCAATAATGTTATCGTCGAAGACACTGTTGAGTCCGGGTAGGAATGCTTGGCTATTTTGACGGGTAAAATATCGGATATAATTTCCCAATCCGGGTGGATCTTGTACCCTTGCCATCAATACTACTTTTTTCGGATCGTCATTATTGGGTGCGGGTTTCCACCAGATAGAGTCCATCGTTTTTGTTAACAATGGAATGCTTGTTTCGCTTGTATAAGAGAGTCCATTGACGTTGATCAATAACTTGTAGGTTTTCCCAAATTGCCCGATCAACTGAGGGGTTACTTGTGGGTCGGTACTGTAATAATAAAATCGATTACCACTTGTATCCTTTATTTCAAACTCTTTGAGTGGGTAAATGGTATTTCCTTCCTGAATGCTTACCGTGGCATTTCTTACATATGAGTTGGCAAGTTCTGCGGAATCTATTGTGGTAAAGAAGTTCAAGGATTTACTCAGTACGACAATGGGTGCTCGACCATTTTCAATTTCTGCATCCACTACTAATCGGCTGTCTTTATTAACAGGTGTAATATTGATTTCTCTTTCACAGGCGGTCAAGAAAATACAGATCCATACAAAAATCAGGTTCCGAAACATGCTGCAAAGGTATTTCAGTTTATGTTAAGACTATATGAAACAAAAAAGCCCTTTCCGGGTTGGAAAGGGCTGGTCATTTTCTTTACAATTTTATCCCAGATAAGCTTTTAATGCGTTGCTGTAACGCGCTTTCTGAAGACGCTTGATGGCTCTTTCTTTGATCTGTCGGATTCGCTCTTTGGTAAGATCATATTTCATACCAATTTGCTCAATGGTTACCCCATTTTCACCATCCAAACCAAAATAAGCGTTTACGATCTCAGCTTCTCTCGGACTCAATGATTTCAATACACGGCGAATTTCTTCACGCAATGAATCTTTCATCACATCATCGTCAGTGTCATCACTACCTTCCAATAAATCGCCCATGGCGACATCTTCTGCCTCGTGAACCGGAGCATCTAAGGATGTGTGACGGGTGTTACTTTGGAAGATGTTGTTGATCTCGGTTTCACTCATTTCCAGGATCTCAGCCAGCTCTTCGGTAGAAGGCTCACGCTCATGTTCCTGTTCGAAAGCCATATAGGCTTTGTTAGCTTTGTTATAGGTGCCAATTTTGTTTTGAGGCAGGCGGACTAATCTACCCTGCTCTGCCAACGCTTGTAAGATGGACTGGCGAATCCACCATACGGCGTATGAGATGAATTTAAAACCCTTGGTTTCATCGAAACGCTGGGCTGCTTTTATCAAACCGAGGTTACCCTCGTTGATCAGATCGCTAAGAGAAAGGCCCTGGTGCTGGTACTGCTTAGCTACAGATACCACGAAACGTAAGTTGGCCTGCACCAATTTGTCGAGTGCTCGCTGATCACCCATTTTGATACGCTGAGCCAGTGTGGTTTCCTCTTCGGGAGTGATCATCGGAATCTTTGAAATCTCCTGTAAGTACTTTTCAACCGCCTGCGAATCTCTGTTGGTAATCTGTGTTGCAATTTTGAGCTGCCTCATGGTGTGCTATTAACTGTATTATGATAAACGACTATTAGACCCTGAATGTTGTATAAAAGCTGTTGCTAGATTCGTTAAAATTGATAGCAATGGCTCTTTCAGAAGCGTGCAAAAGTACGAA
This sequence comes from Sediminibacterium sp., assembly GCF_051861365.1. Taxonomy (NCBI): domain Bacteria; kingdom Pseudomonadati; phylum Bacteroidota; class Chitinophagia; order Chitinophagales; family Chitinophagaceae; genus Sediminibacterium; species Sediminibacterium sp. The sequence goes on from NZ_JBHYCW010000029.1 coordinate 22,321, forward strand.
ACAGCCTTTGAATATGCCAGTTTTTGTGGAAAAACTTGCATAAATGGGCAAAAATATCCCTCTTTGTTCGCAAAATATTGATTAAAATGAACTGATTTACAGGTATTTATGACAATTTATTCACATTTACTCCAGTTTTCAGAAGCATTGATGATTCTGCAGCCATATTTTCAGGATACAATGTCCACCCCTATTAATAAAGTTTTTCAGCCAGATATATGTTTCTTCTCACACAGTATCTTTGAGCCATGATCGATTTTAGGAGCGACACCGTAACCCGACCAACCCCAGGGATGCTCAACGCCATGTATAATGCCCCAGTTGGGGACGATGTTTTTGGAGAAGATCCCACCATTAATCAATTGGAATATTTTGCCGCTGCACTTTTCGGGATGGAAGCAGCCATTTTTTGTCCCAGTGGCACCATGACCAATCAAATTGCCATTAAATGCCATACCCAACCCGGTGATGAAGTGATTTGTGACCATTTATCGCATATTTATCAATATGAAGGTGGTGGTATTGCTTTCAATTCCGGTTGTTCGGTAAGGTTGCTACAAGGCGATAGAGGTCGCATTACCGCTGAACAGGTTTTAGGGGCTATTCATCCTGATGATATTCATAAACCTATCTCCACGCTGGTATCTCTGGAAAATACTGCTAACAGAGCCGGTGGTAGTTGTTATGATTTTCAAGAGATACAATCCATTCGTAAAGTTTGTGATGCGCATCAATTGAAATTGCATTTAGATGGGGCCAGACTATTTAATGCACTGGTAGCTAAAAATGAAACTTGTAAACAATATGGTGAAGTGTTTGATACCATCTCTATTTGTTTGAGTAAGGGATTGGGTGCACCGGTGGGCAGTTTGTTACTTGGACCAGCTGCATTTATCAAGAAAGCACGTCGATTTAGAAAAGTATTTGGTGGTGGTATGCGTCAAGCCGGTATGTTGGCAGCTGCGGGTTTGTACGCGTTGGAACATCATGTGCAACGCTTACAGGAAGATCATCAGCATACTCAATTGTTAGCAGATACGTTGCAACAAAAAGATTTTGTGGGAGAAATACTGCCTGTTGAAACCAATATCGTTATTTTTGAAGTCAAGGGTAGATTCACCGCAGCAGATTTGGTGACCACACTCAAACAATCCAATATTCTTGCCTTAGCCATATCACCAACACAGATAAGACTGGTGGTGCATTTGGATATTACCCCCGCAATGATCGAAACAACCGTTCAAAAGATCAAAGCATTATAGACGATTGTTATTATAAGCCAGAAGAATTAAAGAAAAAAACGAGCAAGCAAGAGATGTTACCTAAAATCAATCCCACCAATACACAGGCATGGTTTTTATTGCAGAAACACTATGAGGAAGAAATGAATCGCCGACACATGCGCGATCTTTTTACTGCTGATGCCGACCGTTTCAAAAAATTTTCTATCCAGTTGAATGATCTGCTGTTTGATTATTCAAAAAATATCATCAATCAAAAAACATTACAGTTACTTCTGCAATTGGCAGAAGACTGTAAACTGAAAGATGCGATCCATGAAATGTTTGCAGGGATAAAGATCAATGAAACAGAACAAAGATCTGTACTGCATACGGCTTTGCGCAATTTCTCGGATACCCCTATCCTAGTGGATGGAAAAGATATCATGCCTCATGTACAAAGAGTACAGGCACATATGAAGTCATTCACAGAAGAAGTTCATGGTGGAAAGCATAAGGGCTATACCGGCAAGAAAATTCGCTTCATCGTAAATATTGGTATTGGCGGTAGTGATTTGGGTCCTGTGATGGTAACAGAGGCGCTCAAACCTTATTGGAAAAAAGGCATTGAAACCTTTTTTGTGAGTAATATCGATGGTACACATATTAGTGAGGTTTTGAAAAAAGTTAGACCGGAAGAAACTTTATTCCTGATTGCTTCCAAAACCTTTACTACGCAAGAAACCATGACCAATGCACATACTGCAAGAAAATGGTTTCTGGAAACAGCCAAAGATGAAAAACATATTGCCAAACATTTTGTGGCATTGAGTACCAATGAAAAAGAAGTAACAGTGTTTGGTATTGATAAGCACAATATGTTTGAATTCTGGGATTGGGTAGGCGGAAGATATTCTTTATGGAGTGCTATTGGATTATCGATCGCATTGACCATCGGATATGATCATTTTGAACAACTCTTAAAAGGTGCTTCGGCAGCCGATGAACATTTCAGAAAAGAAAAATTCGAAAAAAACATACCGGTATTAATGGCGCTATTGGGCATTTGGTATACCAACTTTTTTGGTGCACAAAGCGAAGCCATACTCCCCTATGATCAATACCTGCACCGATTTGCGGCCTATTTCCAGCAAGGAAATATGGAGAGTAATGGAAAAAGTATTGATAGAAGCGGAAATCCGGTGAACTATGCAACCGGACCTGTGATCTGGGGAGAGCCCGGTACCAATGGACAGCATGCTTTCTATCAATTATTACACCAGGGCACTCCTTTAATTCCCTGTGATTTTATTGCACCTGCGATCAGTCATAATCCGATTGGAGACCATCATCAAAAATTATTATCCAATTTCTTTGCACAGACCGAAGCATTGATGAATGGAAAATCTGAGAATGAAGTGAAGGTTGAATTGATGAAAGACAATAAGTCGCAAGAAGAAATCAAGAAAATTGCTCCATTCAAAATTTTTGATGGCAATAAACCTACCAATTCTATTTTAATCAAAGAGATCAATCCATTTAACTTAGGACAGCTCATTGCATTATACGAACACAAGATATTTGTGCAAGGTGTTATCTGGAATATTTACAGCTTTGATCAATGGGGTGTTGAGTTGGGTAAACAATTGGCCAATCGGGTATTACCGGAACTGGCAGATGAATCCGTGATTAGCTCTCATGATAGTTCTACCAATGGATTGATCAATGCTTACAAAGTATTTAGAAAAGCATAAGATGGAAGAGATCATTATTCGTCATATTCAGCCCAAGGATAATGCTGCCATGGCCAATGTGATCAGACGATCACTTGAAGAATTTGGTGCCAACAGACCCGGTACAGTATATTATGATGATAGCACTGACCATCTGTATGAATTATTCCAGGCTGCTCCTTTGAGTGAATATTTTATTGCCGAAAAAGATGGGATCTTATTAGGCGGTGCCGGTATTTATCCTACCGACGCATTACCTGAAGGCACTTGTGAATTGGTGAAAATGTATCTCACTCCTTCTGCTCGTGGACTGGGTTTGGGCAGAACCATGATCGCCAAATGTTTGGAAGCAGCAAAGAACAAAGGATTTAGTTCCGTATACCTCGAAACCATGCCCGAATTAAAGAAAGCTGTCAGTGTCTATGAAAAATTCGGCTTCACCTACCTCGATGGTCCCATGGGAAATAGTGGGCATAATGGGTGTGATATATGGATGATAAGAAACATTTAAAGAAGGATCAAGGATCAAGCAGACAGGGTACAAGGAAGCTACAAGCTACAAGCCGCAAGGCTTAGTATAGTATCTATAACTCTTGATGCTTGTGGCCTGTAGCCTGTAGCTTTCTTGAATCTTGTGCCTTTATTCTTGATCCTTTACAACCAAAACCAACTGCAAAAAAGCCGATCATCGATCGGCTTTTTTGCAGTTGGTTTTGGTTGTTTTACCATTTGTCTACTTCTTCAGAAGCAGTGGTTGATGCAGCAGCTGCGTCGGCAATAGGTGTTGGCGCTACAGCTACAGGATCCGGAGCCACCACTTCTTCTACTTCAGCTTCAGCGGTATAACCGTCTGGCTGACCTTCAGCACCTTCTGCATCATCATATTCATGATTGAATGCGTCGAAATCAAAATCAGGCATGAGATCTGTCTTTACATAATCAACGGCTTCTCCTAATGCTTTGATGAATTTGTTGAAATCTTCTTTGTACAGGAAGATTTTGTGTCTGTCATAACCATTGTTATCAAAACGCTTACGGCTCTCGGTGATGGTGAGGTAATAATCATTTCCGCGAGTAGCCCTTACATCAAAAAAATAGGTTCTTCTTTTACCAGCTCTGATTCGCTTGCTGTAAACACTTTCCATTTTTTTGTCGTTGTTCTCGTACGCCACAGTTGTTGTTTTTTGGTTTTCAGATTTTTTATGCCTGACAAATATAGGGATGTTTCGGAATTGGCAAAATTTTCAAAAAACTTATTGGGACTAGGTTTGGGGGAAGAAAGTTGACGGTTGATAGTTGACAGTTGACAGGATAAAGAAGAAAGTTGACAGTTGATAGTTGACAGTTGACAGGATAAAAAGAAACTCCTTCTGTCAACTGTCAACTATCAACCGTCAACTACCCTCTGTCAACTGCAATCGGTACAATTCGGCGTAGTATCCGTTTCGTTGCAATAATTCCTCGTGTGTACCTGATTCACTGAGCTTGCCATTATCAAGTACAATGATCTTATCAAATTTGAAACTGGTGAATATTCGGTGGGTAATGATGATGGCGGTTTTATCGTGTAAGTATTGATAAAGATTGCTAATGATCTCATATTCTGTCTTAGCATCTACCGCACTCAAACAATCATCAAAAATAACGATCTCCGGGTCTTTAATCAGTGCACGGGCAATGGATATTCTTTGCTTTTGTCCGCCACTCAATGTTACGCCCCGCTCTCCTATCATCGTATCATAACCATTACTAAATCCCCGGATCTCTTTATGTACGCTGGAAAAGGAAGCAGCTTTTTCTACTACGTCTCGTTCTGCTGATGCTGATAATCCAAAGCTAATATTGTCATGTACCGTATCACTGAACAAGAATACATCTTGCTGTACATAGCTGATCTGCGAACGCAGTTGCTGTAGCGGAATATTTTTGATATCCTTGTTTCCTATTTGTATGCTGCCCTCTGTTGGATCATAAAATCGCAGCAGCAATTGTGCTAGTGTAGATTTACCGCTCCCGGTTTTCCCCAATATCAATACTTTTTCACCCTGTTGAATCGATAAATTGAATTGTTGTATTGCCTGAATACCTGTATGTGGATATGTAAAAGAAAGATCTCGAATCACAATATCTCCTCCCACTTTCTCTTGCTGTTTTTCCACCCCATTGTCCTTGATTGCAGGCTCTGTCAATAAGAATTCATTCAAACGTTTTTGCGAAGCGGCTGCCCTTTGGATCATGCTGGCTGTCCAACCAATGGCACTTACCGGAAAAGTGAGCATATTGATATAGATCACAAACTCAACCACCAATCCAACCTTACTCGGATCTTGTAAGGCCTGAATACCTCCAATAAAAATGGTGACCAGTGTGCTAATGCCAATCATCAAAGCCATACTGGGGAAGTAAATGGCTTCCACTTTGGCCAATCCAATAGCATTCTTCTTATAAGATTCACTATTTTTCTCAAAAAAGCCCATCATGGCTTTCTCTTGTACAAAAGATTTGATCACACGGATACCGGAATAAGACTCCTGCGCATTGGTGGTTAAATCTGATAGTAAGGCTTGAATCCTTTCGCTTTTTTTGTTGATGATACTATTGACGATATAAATCGTTATTGCCAAAACAGGTAATGGAGCTAAAACATATAAGGTCAGGGTTGCATCTTTTCGAAGCATGTTTACCACGCAAAAGCTGATCAATGTAATCAGGTTGATGAGGTACATGATGGCCGGACCGGTATACATTCGTACTCGACTCACATCTTCTGTCATTCTACTCATCAGATCACCCGTGCTATGGGTTTTATAGAATGACGTATCTAGCAACTGGTAATGATTGAATATTTCATTTTTCTGATCATATTCAATATGACGACTCATGACAATAATGGTCTGACGCATTAAAAACATCAGAACGCCTCTTAATATTGCCAATAATAATATAGTGATACTGCATATGGCTACCAACCAGCCAAAGCTGAACTCGGAGGAACTCACCCATTGAATAAAGAGCGTAACCAAGCCATCGTCGGTATTCTTGAGTGTGGAAGCTTTAGCGCCCGGTAATTGTTGCTGCACTTGATTTACCACAAAACCGGTGATCTGTGGAGCCAGCACTGCAAAGTAGTTCGATAGTACTACAAAGAGCATCCCGAGAAAGAATCGGAATCGATATTTCCAGAAATATTTATTGAGTGCCGAGAGATGCTTCACGAATGACTGACTTTAGAACAAAACTACAAACAGAAACACTGGTAATCACTCATTTGTTACAAACGGGTCGATAGAATATCCCGATGGCAATACGATGATTCTTTATTTTTGTGGCATGTTGAGTAAAGAGGAACTTGATTTTTTGGAATACTGGGAGAAGAACAGCTTGCAACAAAAACACAGTACACGTCCATTCATGATCGGACTCTCAGCTGGGTTTGTACTGGGTATTAGTTTGATTGCAGTGGTTTTTTCGGGCTGGTATGAAAGAGCCAATATGGTAGCAAACTCCAGATTAAGTTCCTTTGTTTTTTTATTGGCGATACTGGGTATATCCTTTTTTATGGCATTTGTGTACCGAAAGTTTCGTTGGGAAACCAATGAGCAGCGATACCGGGAGTTACTGGCCAGAAAAAAAACACTTGAAAAAAAAGAAGTATAAGCAGCCCCACGGGCTAAAAAATGGTCTTAACCGTTAAACAGACGATCTATACATGAAAAGTGCCTTATTGTTATTGAGTTTAGGAATTGCCACCCTTTTTATTGCTTGTGGGAAGCAGGACAAAGGATGTGAACCTATGACACCTGCATCAGAAAAAGCGGCAATGGCAGCTTTTTGTCAGGCGAATGGCATCAATTTTACAGAGCATTCGAGTGGTATTCTCTATGAAATCATAGCTCCTGGTTCAGGAATAACACCCACCACCAATAATCTTATTTATGCAGTGTACACAGGTACGCTTTTAAACGGAACAGTATTTGATGCAAAAGCCAATCCGGTTGAATTCCCTTTGAGTGGAGTGATTGAAGGTTGGAAAATCGGTATTCCTTTAATTAAGAAAAGCGGTAGGATTAAAATGGTGATCCCATCTGCTTTGGCTTATACATGCATTGGAAGTTCCAATGGTTCCATTCCACCGAATTCACCACTCTTTTTTGATATCACCCTAACGGATGTAAAATAAATAATGGGTCTGGCGGGCTCATATCCCGTCAGACCATCCATTTTTGGTGTTGTCGAATCTGATGAACCCCTTATCCAACAAGACTTTCTATCGATTTTATTCCCCAAAAGCTTCAAACTTGGCGGAACTGGTAAATTTCATTACCATTCCCCTATCTTTGCCGCTCTAAAATTTTTTGAAAACCCTTACCGATATGCAACTGAAAGGTTTAGTGCGATTTTTTGCGATTGCCCTGATTTTAATCTGCCTCTACCAGCTATCTTTTACCTGGTTTGTACGCAGCCACGAAAAAGCCATGGATGAAAAGGCGCAAGCCTGGATCAACCGCTTCCCAACTCCGGAACAAAAACACCCCGGTAACAAAGAGTTACAGGCGATCTACGCCGACAGCCTTTCTGTAGTGAAAAAAGAAAGATTGCAGCGTTTGCTCGACAGTACCAAAGAAACCAAACTGGCTTTTGGCTTAACCACTTATCGTCGCGCTAAAGAAATGGAACTCATGCTGGGTCTGGATCTTCAGGGTGGTATGAGTGTAACCATGGAAGTAGGTCTGGATGGCTTGCTTAAATCACTAGCCAACTTTACCAAGGACCCTGTTTTCAACAAAGCATTGGAATCAGCGGTGGCACGTAAAGCCAATAGCGGTGCAAACCTGATCACCTTATTCCGTGAAGAATACAAAAAATTGAATCCTTCCGGTAACCTGGCTCCTTTCTTTGCTACCCGTAGTAACGGTAAAGTGAAATTCGATGCTTCTGATGATGCAGTAGCGAATTACCTGAATGATCAGGCTACCGCTGCATTCAACAATACCTTCCGTATTTTACGTACACGTATCGACCGCTTTGGTGTGGCATCTCCCACTATCAATCCTGATCCTGCTAAAGGCATCATCAATATTGAATTGGCTGGTGTGAATGATAAAGAGCGTGTAAGATCTTATTTACAATCAACTGCCAATCTTCAGTTCTTTGAAGTGTATACTTTTGAAAGTCGCGATTTACAAGAAGGTTTGGTAGCTGCGGATAAAGCAGTGCAGGATTACCTAAATGGTTCAGCACAAACAACGCCTGCTGATACTACTAAGACAGCCACGGCGGCAACTACAACTGTTGATACTACTAAAACAGCTACGATATCCGGTATTAAAAAAGATGCCGGTACAACTATTGCTGCCACAACGCCAAAAGACAGTTTGAACCAGAACCCGATCGCTAGATTGATTCAATTCTCTCAGCCTTATCAAGATCAGGGTGGTAAAGTCATTTATCCTGCTGCTTTGGGTTATATCCAAGCAAAAGATACCGGTACGCTGAATGATTATATGAAATTGGATTTCGTAAAAGCGAAATTCCCATCTAACCTCGTTTTCATGTATGGTAAAACAGAGTCTTCTGATGCCAACATGAAAGATATCCTGGCTTTTTATGCTATCAAAACATTGGATAATGGTCAGGCAGAATTGGAAGGTGATCATATCTCCAGTGCTTCACAGGATTTTGATGAGCGTGGACGTATCGCCATCAAAATGAACATGGATAAAGTGGGTAGCAATATCTGGGCAAAAATGACCACACGTAATGTTGGAAAGCCGATTGCTATTGTACTCGATAATTTTGTCTACTCAGCACCGAATGTAAATGATCCGATTACCACTGGTAATTCTCAGATCAGCGGCAACTATACCTTAAAAGAAGCACAAGACCTGTCTGAAATTCTGGAAAGCGGTAAACTACCAGCTCCGGCTAAAATCGTACAAGAACAACAAGTTGGTCCTACTTTGGGTAGTGAATCTATCAAAGGTGGTGCTCTTTCTTTCGGTATTTCGTTTCTAGTAATCTTTGTACTGATGCTGGTATATTTCAATACTGGTGGATGGGTTGCGAACATTGCTTTGATCCTGAACTTATTGTTTACTATCGGTATCCTAAGTGCTTTAGGCTTTACGCTAACGGCTCCAGGTATTGCGGGTCTTGTACTGACCATTGGTATGGCGGTTGATACCAACGTAATCATCTTTGAGCGTATCAAAGAAGAATTGACCAAAGGGAAAAGTTATCAGGCTGCTGTGAATGATGGTTATAAGCGTTCATTGGCACCGGTACTTGACGGACATATCACAACCTTATTAACGGCCATCATCCTTGCTTACTTTGGATTAGGTCCGGTATTAGGTTTTGCTACCACTCAGATCATTGGTATTTTGTTATCGTTGTTCTGCGGTATCCTGGTATCTCGTCTGATCACCGACTGGTATACCAATAAGAACCGTCACTTTGAATATTTCACCGACTTCTCAAAGAAAATATTCCAGAAAGCAGCATTCAAGTTCATTGAATACAGAAAAGTTGCTTATGCGATTTCTTTGGTGATCTTCTTATTAGGTATTTCTACTTTCTTTAACGGATTTGACCAAGGTGTTGAATTCTCGGGTGGACGTAGCTATACGGTTAAATTCGATAAGCCGGTAAATGTTGAGGAAGTTCGTGATCAGTTGAAAGTAACTTTTGGAGAATCTCCGATTATCAAAACTGTGAACAGTAACAATCAACTCAACATCACTACTTCTTATAAAATTGAAGAAACTGGCAACACCATAGATGCAGAAGTGGAACAAAAATTGTTTGAAGGTCTGCAAAAGCAATTGCCTGCCGGACTGACATTCAAAGACTTTGAAACGAAGTATAAGCAGAGTTCACAAACGGTATTACCTACTATCTCTGATGACCTGAAAGCGGGTGCTACCAAAGCAACCATCCTTGCAGTTTTGGTGATCTGTTTGTATATATTCATCCGTTTCCGTGATTGGAGGTATTCTCTGGGTACTATCTTCTCATTGATGCACGACGTTTTCGTAACCTTGATTGTATTCAGCTATGCTCGTACCATCGTTCCATTCCCATTGGAAATTGACCAGCATTTTATTGCTGCAATATTGACGGTGATTGGTTTCTCCATGAATGATACAGTGATCGTGTATGACCGTATCCGTGAAGACAGTGGACTTATGAAAGGCGTTAGCAATGGTGTGATCATCAATAAAGCGATCAATGAAACATTGAGCCGTACGATCATGACATCTGTAACGGTATTCCTGACCTTATTGATCTTATTCATCTTTGGTGGAGAAGTAACAAGAGGTTTCTCTTTCGCCATGTTGATTGGTGTTCTTACCGGATCATACTCTTCGATCTTCGTAGCAGCTCCAATTCTGGTAGATTTTGCAAAAGACAAACCATTAGGTAAGGCTACTGAAAAGAAATAATCAGTACCTGATAACATAAAAAAATCCCCTTGTTTGAAAACAAGGGGATTTTTATTGTGAAAGAAAAAAAATTAAACGGCAAAAGAAGTACCACAACCACAAGTTTTACTGGCATTGGGATTGCTAAAAGTAAAACCACGACTGTTCAATCCACCCTGCCAATCGACCTCCATACCATAGAGATAGAGTTGATGGCTTTTATTCATGACACAACGAATACCTTCTATCTCGAAATGTTCATCTTCCTCTGTGGATTGATCAAATCCTAATACATAGGTCATACCACTGCACCCCCCGCCCTTTACGCCCACACGCAAGTATTGACTTTGGTCAAAACCTTCCTCGTTCATCAAACGACGTAGTTCATTGATGGCGCCTTCTGTTAAGCTCACAGGTGTACTCGTAATTGTATTCATATGATTGTTTTACAGTACAAAAATACAAACGATTTGAATATTGCCTGTTTTATAGGGTTTCGATAGTCGGAAAACCATTATAAACCACTCTTCTTTCGTGTAAAGAACAAGCTGAGCCTACTCGTAATCTCATCTTCCTGGGTAACGGATTTGCGACTAATCAAAGGCGTGGTATTGACAAATCGAAGTTCCCAGCCACGGTCTTCAAAAAATCCGATCGCCTGGGTAGGTGTACGAAAGTTGATTTTATTACCTGAACTATCGCATAAACTGGTAAACTGGTTGTAATCAGTTTCAATCATCAATCTCGGGAACATCATAATGTTATACGCGGTATTGAGCTGCTGTTCAAAAGATATGGTAATGTTTTTGTAGTCATTAAGCGACTCAGGTAACACGGCTCCTTTGGGAATTTTTTGAGACCAGCTAACTGTACTAATGAATAATACAAAGAGCGTGAGTAGATTTTTTTTCATGTAATCAGATGATTGGTTTAATAATTGATCTGAACAGTCTTTCTAACAGATCTTTTTCCTTTACTCACAACAAATTTTTATCCAGAATTGGATGTTTTATCCGGACCGGTGTTAAGTTGTAGTTAAAGCACAGTTATTGCATTCGTATACAGTTTCCCCATTACTTGTTTTTCTGTCTTATTTTTGTCAAAATTCGACTCCATGCTCGATACCACGATTTTGTTGACGGTTGTGATTGCATTGATGATTGCAGGATTTGCCGGGTACCTTTTTTATCTACAAAGAAAAAATCAGCGAGATGAACAGCAATCGAAAAAAGCCTCCATATCATTACAGTTACAGGCTTATGAACGATTAACCTTACTTACCGATCGCATCGCTTTACCCAACCTCATTAGTCGCCTCGGTAATCCGGATGTTTCTGCGAGTGAAATGCAGTATTTACTGACAAAAAATATCAAAGACGAGTTCGATTACAATATTTCACAACAGATTTATGTTTCCCCGGAAATATGGAATGCCATTCGTAATCTCAAGGAAAACAATTTACTGATCATACATCGTGTAGGTGCATCCATTCCAAGTATGGCTTCTGCGGCTACACTCAATCGTGCTATTCTTGAATACCTCATGCAAGATCCCAAAGCAAATCTTCATGAAGTTGTCAGCGAAGCACTGAGTTATGAAGCGAAGAGATTGTTTTAGGTGAAAACTGAAAGGGCAAACGTGAAATAGATAGCCCTTTCAGTTTTCACTTTTCACCTTTCACCCACTCTTTATGAAAAAAATAACCACCGACAGCGGCATTGAGATCAAAGAAGTCTACTACCCTGCTGATGCACCCCATACCGAGCAGGAAAAGCCCGGACAATTTCCATATACCAGGGGTGTGCAACCGGATATGTATCGGGGTAAATTATGGACGATGCGTCAGTATGCCGGCTTCTCTACCGCTGAAGAAAGCAACAAGCGTTATCATTATTTATTATCGCAGGGCGTGATGGGATTGAGTGTGGCTTTTGATTTACCCACACAAATCGGATATGATAGTGATCATCCATTAGCAGAAGGAGAAGTTGGAAAAGTAGGGGTTGCTATTGATAGTATAGAAGATATGGAAACCCTTTTCAAGGGAATTCAATTGGAACAGGTCAGCACATCTATGACCATTAATGCAACAGGCTTTATCTTATTGGCTTTTTATGTAGCATTGGCAAAAAAGCAGGGAGCAGACCTGAAAAAGATCAGTGGTACTATCCAGAATGATATCCTCAAGGAATATGCAGCCCGAGGCACTTATATCTATCCACCCAAACCTTCCATGCGGATCATCACTGATATTTTTGAATGGTGTAGTAAAGAATTACCCAAGTGGAATACGATTTCCATTTCGGGATATCATATCCGTGAGGCGGGCAGTACTGCGGTTCAGGAAATTGCATTTACTTTAAGCAATGGTAAAGCGTATGTAAAAGCTGCGATAGACAAAGGACTTGATATCAATGTTTTTGGTAAGCGTCTCTCCTTTTTCTTCAATGCACATAACAATTTGTTTGAAGAAGTCGCAAAATTCCGTGCTGCCAGAAGAATGTGGGCTACCATGATGAAAGAGTTGGGCGCAACTGATGAAAAAGCCATGATGCTTCGCTTCCATACACAAACGGGTGGTGCAACTCTCACGGCTCAACAACCATTGAATAATATTTGTCGCGTTACCATTCAAACGTTGGCGGCTGTTTTAGGTGGAACACAAAGTTTGCATACCAATGGGTATGACGAAGCCCTGAGTTTGCCAACAGAGGAAGCCGCACGAATTGCTTTGCGCACACAACAAATTGTAGCTTTTGAAAGTGGAGCGCCTGATACTGTAGATCCTTTGGCCGGTAGTTATTTCATTGAGTCATTGACCCAAGAAGTAGAAGACAAAGCCTGGCAGTTGGTAGCAAAAATAGATGCCATGGGCGGAAGTGTGAGTGCCATTGAAGAAGGCTTTATGCAAGATGAGATTGCCCGAAGTGCCTATGAATACCAGCGCAATATTGAAAATGGAGAAAAGATCATCGTTGGGGTCAATAAATTTCAGGTACAGGAAAAAAATGATACCCCGGTTTTCAAAATTGATGATAGTATCCGTCAGCTTCAAAGCGACAAACTGAAATCACTTAAAGCCAAAAGAGATCAAGCTACAGTAGATGCTTGTCTGCAGGCCATTACCCGGGCGTCACAGACCAATGAAAACCTGATGCCACTGGTAATTGAAGCAGTAGAGAACTATGCAACTTTGGGTGAAATAGCAGATACTTTACGAAAAGTTTTTGGTGAATATCAATAGGTTCATGTTATGTATACAATACAACTGACTAGCAAGCATAAAGAATTAGAAGAAATAGCCGCACTTTCTTCAGCGAATCTTCGCACGATTGTGAGCGAAGCTGAAAAAGCAGAACAAGGCTTTATCACCTGGGAATACAATTTGAAATTGTTACAGGATATGCATGCGATAGCTCCCAGTGTCGTTGCAAAGTGGAATGACGAAGTAGTAGGGTATGCACTTGTAGCCACACATGCCATGTCGGGTGTACATGCAGAAATGAATGTGATGCTGAACAATCTTGCCACTTTATCCTATGATGGTAAGCCCATGAATGACTATAAGTACTATATGATGGGACAGATCTGTATTGCCAAAGAACACCGTGGACAAGGTTTATTCGATCAGCTATATGAATACCACCGCAAAGTTTATCAAGACAGGTACGATATATTACTCACTGAAGTATCTACATCCAACCATCGTTCTCTGAGAGCGCATGAAAGAGTAGGTTTCAAAACCATTCACACTTACCGTGATCATATGGATGAATGGAATGTAGTGGTGTGGGATTGGAGGAAATGAGTAATAGGAAATAGAAAACATGAAACAGAAAATAAGAAAATAAATAGGCTCATTTCTTATTTCCTGTTTCTTATTTCAAATTTCTTATTTTCTAGCCTAACACAACAATCAAAGCATAAATAACCCCCGGTAACCAGAATAGTAGCGTAAGCAAAACACTCAACCAGAATTTACCATTGAGTTCTCCCTGATGAAGTCCAACTGCCAGTGGTGGCAAGATTACACATAAGATGGCCAACAATACCGTATTGGTTTGTACATCGTTACCTGCTTTCTTTGCTGCTTTATATTCTTTGGCAATTTTCTTAACCTCTTTGATCCTGGCTTTACGTTCTGTCCTACTAAGACTTTTAAATTCACGAATGGCATCTTCTACAATTACATCATTCATCACCGGTGTTTGTACTGTCGTTGTTTCTTTTGTCTTCGATGTTCCATCAGTCACATCAATAACACTACTTGTTGCAGTCAAACTGATCACTGCCGCAAGTGAACTTAAAAGGATCTTTCTCATATGTAGAATTTTAGAATTTGAAATTAAACAAAAAAAGCATTCCTTTTAATTTTAATGCATCAAGTATTTATTACCTATTTTACCATCAAATATGGTTATGAAGTTGTTACTCTATACACTGCTTTTTTTGAACTTTTTTCAATCTTCGATTGCGCAGCCGCCTTCTTTTATTGGCGATAGCCTTGATCGGTATATACAAAAAGGAATGACTGACTGGCAAATACCCGGACTGGCTATTTCCATCGTTAAAGATGGTAAAGTAGTATACAGCAAGGGTTTTGGTGAAAGAAATATGGCAACACATGCCCCTGTTACAGAACATACATTGTTCATGATTGCAAGTAACAGTAAGTTATTTACAGGAACAGCCATTGCCCAACTGGAATATAACAAACTACTATCCCTCAATGATAAGATCACTCGCTATTTCCCGGATTTCAAAATGTATGATTCCCTGATAACAAAGCAAGTCACCATCAGGGATATGCTTTCTCATCGTGTAGGAACCAAAACTTTCCAAGGTGATTTTACTTTCTGGAATGGAAAAATTGGACGAAGAGAGATCATGCAGAAAATGCGGTTATTGCAGCCAACCGGACTTTTTCGCCAGGATTTCGGATACTGCAACAGTTGTTATCTCACTGCCGGTGAAATCATTCCGGTCGTAACCGGAAAACCATGGGAAGTATATGTGTATGATAGTTTATTGATGCCATTGGGTATGAAAAACACACATACATTGGTGACCGGAATGAACCAGCGTCCCAATGCTGCAAAACCTTATACCACTGCATTCACCGGTAAAATAACCGAATTACCATATGATCAAGTAGATAACCTGGGGCCGGCAGGTAGTATGGTGAGTAGTGTACATGATCTATCCAAATGGCTCATCATGCAGCTAGACAGTGGACATTATGAGGGTAAAAGAATGCTGCCATGGAATGTGATACAAAAAACCAGGGATATCAATATTGCACTATCGAGTCGAAAGAATGCAAACTCCTCATCTCATTTCACCGGGTATGGACTTGGTTTATTCATGACAGATTATTTAGGTAAACAGGTTTTTTGGCATACCGGTGGAGCATTCGGATTTGTGAGCAATACTTGTTTGGTACCGGAAGAAAAATTAGGTATCGTTATTTTAACCAATAATGATAACCAATCATTTTTTGAAATACTCCGTTATCAAATACTCGATGCCTATCTGGGGGCAGCATTTGTTGATAAACATCTATCAGCTTACAAGCATTTCCGAGATACTGAAAATGCTAAACTTAGCCGTATCAATGCCCTTGATAAACGAGTGCAACAAATGAGTGAGCCTTCACTCCCATTGACTGCCTATCTTGGTAAATACATGCATCCGCTGTATGGAAATATCACTATCACAAAAGATAATCGTGATCTGATGATTCAATTTGAGGGACACCGACAACTCAGTGCAAGATTACAGTATATGGACGATGATGAATGGAGACTTTCATACAGCAATGCTGCATTTGGAATTTTTAAGGTGAAGTTTTTAACACATCAACAAAAAGTAGAAAGCATCGATATTCCCGTCAATGATTTTCTGGAATATGATCCATATACCTTTAGAAAACAGTAACTTTCACTGATCAAAATCAATTTATATGAGATTTTCTTTTTTGGCACTTGCTTTAGGTAGCAGCTTATTCATACAGGCACAGGAATTGCCTAGTTCTTATCCGCAACTGGTAAAAGATATCACACCAAAGCTGGTGGAATGGCGTCGTCATTTTCATCAGTATCCTGAATTGTCTAACCGAGAATTTAAAACAGGTGCGTATATCGCTGATTATTTGAAATCGATTGGTTTAGAAGTAAAAGCGAATGTCGCCAAAACAGGTGTAGTAGCTATTCTAAAAGGTGGTAAGCCAGGCCCTGTTGTTGCTTTAAGAGCAGATATTGATGCTTTACCCGTTACGGAACGTGTCAATATTCCTTTTGCATCTAAAGTAACTACTGAATTCAATGGACAAACTGTTGGTGTGATGCATGCATGTGGACATGATTCACACACTTCTATCCTAATGGGTACCGCTACTATATTGAAAAAAATGCAGGCAGATGTACCGGGCACGATTGTATTTTTATTTCAGCCTGCTGAAGAAGGCGCGCCTAATGACGAAGAAGGTGGTGCATCACTTATGATCAAGGAAGGGGCATTGGACAATCCGAAAGTAGAAGCTGTATTTGGTTTGCATATCAATTCAACCATTCCTGTTGGAGAAATCCAATATAAAACAGGCGCGTTTATGGCATCATCGGATTGGTTTAAGATTGTGGTAAAAGGTCAGGGTGGACATGGTTCCAAACCTTGGAAAGCTATTGACCCCATTGCATCTGCATCACAAATCATTGAAGGGCTGCAACATATTGTAAGCAGACAAATGGAATTAACCAAAGCCCCTGTAGTCATTATGTAAGCTCCCCCAAAGTTCGGCCACTTAAAAGTTGACAGAATTGTTAACTTTAAAAAGGAGGTCGTTATGAAAAAATCAAGATTTACTGAGACACAGATTGTGAAAGCAATCCAGGAACACGAGGCTGGTAAAGATGCCAAGGATATTTGCAGGGAGCTTGGGATTACTACAGCATCGTTTTACAAATGGCGTCAACGTTATGGCGGATTGGATGTAAATGAATTGAAACGAATCAAAGAGTTGGAAGAAGAGAACAGCCGTTTGAAACGCATGTATGCCAACTTAAGTTTAGTGCATGAAGCGTTAAAAGATGCAATGGCAAAAAAGCTGTAACGCCTGATGAGAAAAGCAGCCTGGCTGAACACATGGTGAGCGAGTTTGGTATCAGCCAGCGTCAGGCATGTAAAACAGTAAGCCTGCCACGAAGT
>NZ_JBHYCW010000030.1:0-38113 GCF_051861365.1 Sediminibacterium sp.
GAACACATTACTAAAACGCTCTTTGCTTTTACTTCATTTTACCCAATTTGACCATTTTCAACCCTTGATTCGCATTACAAGCAAAAGACTGTACTTTTCGGATCAATAGAGATGTTCGCTTTAGTAAGAATAAAGATCCTTATAAAACGAATATGGGTATGTATTTGAGCAGAGGAGGGAAAAAATCTGTATTCTCAGGATACTATTTTCATGTAGAGCCAGGAGGGAACAGTTTCATGGGTGGTGGATTGTATATGCCTGAACCGGATGTGATCAAAAAAGTAAGACAGGAGATCGATTACAATTGGGAGGAGTTCAATAAAATCATCAGTCAAAAAAAGTTCAAAGCTACTTACGGAAACTTACAAAGAGAAGAAGGGATGGTATTGAGTCGTGAGCCGAAAGGATATGAAAAAGACAATCCGGCAATTGAATACATCAAGTTGAAAAGCTGGGTTGCGACTGCCCCTGTTACTGATCAGTTGCTCACTTCAGATCATCTGGTAAAAGAAATTGTGGGTGCTTTTGAAACATTACAACCGATGATTGAATTTTTAAATAAAGCTTTAGAAGAATAAAGCCACAGATTCGTCTGCCTAAGGCAGATAAATCTGTGGCTAATAAAAAAATTATACCAATCCTTTCTCCATCAGGTATTCAGCTATTTGAACAGCATTGGTAGCAGCTCCCTTGCGAAGATTGTCACTTACGATCCACATATTCAATGTATTCGGTTGTGTTTCGTCTCGTCTTAAACGACCAACAAACACTTCATCTTTTTCATGTGCCCATAATGGCATCGGATATTGTTGATTGACAAGATCGTCTTGAACAATTATTCCGGGTGCTTTTTCTAGTATTGAACGAACCTCCTCCAATGCGAAGTCATTTTCAAATTCTACATTCACACTCTCACTGTGCCCGCCAATAACAGGGATACGAACCGTAGTAGCAGTAACACGAATGCTATCATCTTTCATGATCTTTTTGGTCTCATTCACCATTTTCATTTCTTCTTTGGTGTAACCATTATCCGTAAACACATCAATTTGAGGAATCACATTCAAATCGATTGGGTATTTATAGGCCATTTCACCTTCTACGCCTTTTCTTTCATTGAACAGTTGGTCCACTGCTTTTTTCCCTGTACCGGTCACACTCTGATAAGTGCTAACCACTACCCGCTTGATCTTATAGCGAAGATGCAAAGGCTGTAATGCCACCACCATCTGGATAGTAGAGCAGTTAGGATTTGCGATGATGAAATCATCTTTTGCAAGCACATCCGCATTTACTTCCGGAACAACCAGTTTTTTATTAGGATCCATTCTCCAAGCAGAAGAATTATCGATCACCCGAATGCCGGCTTCGGCAAATTTGGGTGCCCACTCCAGTGAAGTACTTCCACCGGCTGAGAAAATAGCAATCGCAGGTTTGGCAGCAATACCATCATCCATGCTCACCACTTTATAAGGTTTCCCTTTAAAGAACACTTCTTTCCCAACGGATCTTTCTGAAGCTACCGGAATGAGTTCTGTTACCGGGAAGTTACGCTCTGCCAGCACTTCCAACATTTTGGTACCTACAAGTCCTGTGGCACCTACAACTGCTACTTTCATGTTTTTTATTTGTTTTGTTTATGGTTGTTGTTTAATGATTCACAGCAAAAAGGCCTTCCTGCTAGGGAAGGCCTCTGAGTATATTCGTTATCATACACAAACGTTCAGGCTCCTTCCCGGTCAGAGAGGTTTCTTGGTACGTTTTGTATGTTTCATGATCATCATTGCTTTGCGAAAATACTTGTGTTTGTTTTTTGAGCCAAAAGATTTTTTAGTAAAGCCCAGAGGGCTTGTTAGCTAATAGTTCATAGCAAATAGCAAAAAACCATACGCTATGAACCATAAGCCATACGCTACCCTACTAGATCAATATCAAAATTCACCAACTGCACAAACTCATCAATTCTGTTAGCGATGTCTTCTTTGCTGATCTCTCTTAGACGCTGGGTACCGAATTTTTCTACGCAGTACGAAGCCATGGCACTACCTACGATGATGGCAGTCTTCATGTTTTCGAAAGAAATATCTTTTGTACGGGCAATATGTCCAATAAAACCACCGGCAAAAGTATCACCCGCTCCTGTTGGATCGAATACTTCTTCCAATGGTAATGCTGGTGCAAAGAATACTTTAGACTCATGGAATAATAAAGCACCGTGTTCGCCCTTCTTAATGATCAGGTATTTAGGACCCATTTTCATGATGGCAGCCGCGGCTTTTACCAGTGAATACTCACCACTTAACTGACGTGCTTCACTGTCATTTACCATAAGCAGGTCAACCATCGCCAAGGTTTTCTTCAACTCATCCATCATGATTTCCATCCAGAAATTCATGGTATCCATTACAATCAGTTTCGGACGAGTCTTCAATTGTTCAATCACACTGCGCTGAACCGCGGGTACCAGGTTACCCAACATCAGGAACTCACAATCTTGAAAACTATCAGGAACTACCGGCTCAAAATTTTCCAGAACGTTGAGTTGAGTCTCCAATGTATCACGTGAATTCATATCCATGTGATAACGACCGCTCCAGAAAAATGTCTTTTCGTCTTTTTTGATCTGTACGCCAGACAAATCCACTCCGCGAGCAGTTAATTGGTCTAATTCTTCTTGGGGGAAATCACCACCTACAATTGAAATTTGCTTAACAGGCGTGAAATTGGAAGCACACCAGGCAATATATGTACCTGCACCACCAATGATTTTATCACTTTTTCCAAACGGAGTTTCGATGGCATCAAACGCCATGGATCCGACAACGACTAAAGACATAGATTAATTTTTGTTATCGGGGTGCGAAACTAGCGTATTTGGAGGGTAAATGCTAGTAACAGCCGCTTAATTTGTGCTTAGTGTCGCTTATTGCACAAGCATTCCACAAAAAACTAACGAAATAATATTTTAAGCTCATATTTATTGCTAACACGCGTTAGCTGACTATCTTCGTGTTATGGCTAGAATCAAAACTGATAAAAACATTTCACGCAAAGACGTGATTGTAACCAAAGCGGCTACCCTTTTCAGAGAAAAGGGGTTTAAAGCAGCCAGTATGCGAGATCTGGCAGAAGCGGTAGGCGTTGAAGCTGCCAGTTTGTATAATCACATTAAATCGAAGACAGAATTATTACATGAACTCTGTTTTAGTGTTGCCAACCGTTTCCTGCAAAAAATTGATGAAGTGGAAGCAGAAAAAATCACGGCGATTGAAAAGATTGAAAAATTACTGCGTTTCCATATCAATGAAATGATTCACCACTATGAAGAAGTATATGTGAGTGATCGTGAATGGAAACACCTCGCAGATCCTTATTTGTCGAACTTCCAAAACCAACGTCGCATCTACCGCAAACGTTTTGCAGCCATTATTGAAACAGGTATACGCAATCAAGAAGTCAAAAAGATTGATGCCCCTACTGCTGTACTCATCATGCTGCACGCCATTAGCGGTATTGAAAGTTGGCATCGCTCCACACAAAAGATCAGCGCAGCTGAACTCGAAGAAAATATGGTAACCATTCTTGTAGGCGGATTAACACAATAAGAGAAAGACCGGTATGTCTATACATTTTGAGCAACTCACTGTTCGTGAAGTACGCAGAGAAACCAATGATTGCGTTTCGATTGCTTTTGAAATTCCTGATGCACTGAAAAATGCATTTCAGTTTTTACAAGGACAATACATTACACTAAAAACAAAGATTGACGGTGAAGAAGTACGTCGATCCTATTCTATTTGCAGTAGCCCATTGGATCTTGAATTAAGAGTCGCAGTAAAAAAAGTTCCGCAAGGTGTTTTTTCTACTTATGCCAATGAGGTTTTGAAAGCCGGTGATCAATTAGATGTCATGCCACCAATGGGTAAATTTTTTACACCGCTCTTACCCGAACAAAAAAAGAACTATGTTGGCTTTGCTGCGGGTAGTGGTATAACTCCTTTGTTATCCATCATCAAAACAACCTTACAAACCGAACAGGAAAGCACATTCACCCTGGTATATGGAAATCGCAATAGACATTCCATCATCTTTAGAGAAACATTGGAAGCGCTGAAGAATAAATACATGAATCGTTTCAGACTCATTCATATTCTTTCCAGAGAAACAACAGATACCCCATTGAACTCAGGAAGAATTGATGCGGATAAATGTTTGGTTCTTTGCGACAAGACCATTGATCTACAACAAACCGATGAGTTTTTTCTTTGCGGTCCGGAAGAAATGATCTTTGCTGTGAAAAATGTTTTAGAACAACAACATGTTCCTGCGCAGAAAATTCATTTCGAATTGTTTACTACTGCCGGACAACAACATAAAAAAAATCTGCAGCAGGACGAGGATATCGATAAGGGCCCTAAGAGCAAGATCACTGTTACACTTGATGGAATTAGTTTTGATTTTGAATTGAGTCAAAAAGGAGATGCCATATTGGATGCTGCTTTGAAACATGGAGCAGATCTTCCTTATGCTTGTAAAGGCGGTGTTTGTTGTACTTGCAGAGCTAAATTGGTTGAGGGAGAAGTAGATATGGAAGTAAACTATGGATTAGAACCTGATGAAATAGAACAGGGATTTATTCTTACCTGTCAATCACACCCTAAGTCTGAAAAAGTAGTGGTTGACTTTGATGTGAAATAATTATTTAGCCACAGATGCACAGATTACAATAACTAATCTTTACATCTGTTGCTATTCATCATTTAAGTAAAACCGGTTCTATAATTCTCTGCCAAATTGCATACCCTTTCGCATTCATGTGCAAATTGTCTTTGATAAATAATTCAGGATTCACAGTACCGTCAGGAAGTAACATTGCATGGTGAACATCCACATAAACAGTTGCAGCATCTCTTCTTAAATATCTTTTGATCAATCGATTCGCTTTCAAAAACTGCTTTTCCAATTTCCATCTGCTTGGACTTGGTTTGATAGAAATAAAAGCAACAGGTATATTCCCAAGTTCTGTTCGGATAATTTTCAAAAGTGTTTTGAATCTATCACGCACCATTTTAGGGGTTGCCGGTATTGAGTCTGCAATATCATTCTCACCACAGTAAATAATGATTTGCTTAGGCTGATAAGGCAGAATAATCTTATCTGCATATTGAATTACATCCGGTAAGCTAGATCCACCAAATCCACGATTGAGTATGGGATATCCAGGAAAATAGTCTTGAATATCTTTCCAATAAGTAAAGGAAGAACTGCCGACAAACAATAATTGACCTTTGGAAGGAATATGTAAACTATCAGCACTTAAAAAAGCATCAATATCTTTTTTAAACCTCGGTGTCTGTGCTAATACCGACAAACAATACAATAGAAAGGCAACAATTAGTATCCCTTTTTTCATACCGGAAAGATAATCTCCTGTTCATCATCACTTTACTTGTAAGTATAAAAACATCAACAAAAACTAACAAAAAGACAAATTGTTTAGTTTTAATACACTAACATTTGTTAGCATTATTCAATTCTTTTTGTATTTTTACAGCCCAAACCGCAACGTATGGAAAAGAATTTGGAACAATTATTTCAGGAAAAAATCAATAAGGAAATTCGCATCGAACCCAAGGATTGGATGCCGGAAAAATATCGTCAGACTTTGATCCGTCAGATTAGTCAGCATGCACATAGTGAGATTGTTGGTATGCTACCGGAAGGCAACTGGATTACCCGTGCCCCCAACCTGAGAAGAAAAGCTATTTTATTGGCAAAAGTGCAAGATGAAGCAGGTCATGGATTATACCTTTATTCTGCTGCTGAAACATTGGGCATTAGTAGAGATGAAATGTATGAGCAATTACACAGTGGTAAAGCAAAATATTCTTCCATTTTCAATTACCCCACTTTAAGTTGGGCTGATATGGGTGCCATTGGTTGGTTGGTAGATGGAGCTGCTATTATGAATCAAGTGCCGCTGTGTAGAACCAGTTACGGCCCTTATGCCAGAGCAATGGTGCGGGTTTGTAAAGAAGAGAGCTTCCATCAGCGTCAGGGTTTTGAAATTTTATTGACCCTAAGTCGTGGAAATGAAGCGCAGCGCCGTATGGCACAAGATGCCATCAATCGTTGGTGGTGGCCTAGTATCATGATGTTTGGTCCGAAAGATGATGAAAGTCCGAATACAATTCAAAGCATGAAATGGAAGATCAAGCGTTTTACCAATGATGAGTTACGCCAAAAATTTGTAGACATCTGTGCAGAGCAAATCAAAATATTAAACCTCACGATTCCGGATCCTGATTTAAAATGGAATGAGGAAAGAGGACATTATGATTTTGGTGCAATCAATTGGGATGAATTCTGGCAAGTAATTGCAGGCAATGGTCCATGCAACAAACAAAGACTCGATGCACGAAAAAAAGCTTGGGACGATGGAAAATGGGTAAGGGAAGCAGCTTGTGCGTATGCGGCGAAACGTGCGGCTAGAAAAGAAGTGAAAGTGGCGTAGGGTAAAAAATCAAAAGTAAAAAGTCAAAAGTAAAAAAGTGAGTAGTGAATTTATTATTTAAAAACTTGCAGCGTGGAGCTTGCAGCTAACAGCTTACTATGAAACAATACATCATCAAACAATACTACGGCGATTACGGTGAAGGGAAGAACGGTGCTGCCGATATTTCTACTTCCGGCTCTTCTAAACAGGAATGGCCTTTATGGGAAGTATTCATCAGAAGTAAGCAAGGATTGGATCATAAACATGTAGGTAGTCTGCATGCTGCTGATGCGCAAATGGCCATCGAAAATGCGCGAGATGTGTATACCAGAAGAAATGAAGGCATCAGCATTTGGGTAGTAGAAAGCAAACACATCCATGCCAGCAATCCCGATGAAGCAGATGCTTTATACGATCCTGCTAATGACAAAGCCTATCGTCATCCTACTTTTTATGATCTACCGGATGAATTGACCCATATCTAATCAAAGCCTTTTACCACTGATGAATCAATCACTGATCGATTATACATTACAGCTTGCTGACAATGCCTTGATCATAGGACATCGCAACAGCGAATGGTGCGGACACGGACCTGTACTAGAGCAGGATATTGCAATTTCAAATATTGCGCTCGATTTTATCGGACAAGCAAGAAACTTTTATCAATATGCTGCTGAACTTTTGGGTAATGGAGCAACGGAAGATTCACTTGCATTTCTGCGGGATGTTCCTGAGTTTAAAAATGTATTGATCACAGAATTACCCAATGGTGATTGGGCACAAACCACTTTACGTCAGTTTCTGTTCAGTACCTATCAATATTATTTCTATCAACAGTTACAAAATTCAACCGATACAAGACTTGCAGCTATTGCAGCTAAATCGTTGAAGGAAGTCACATACCACTTACGTTGGAGCAGTGAATGGGTGATTCGTTTAGGTGATGGTACGGAAGAGAGTAAACATCGATTACTGACAGCGTTAGATGAGCTATGGAATTTCACGGGTGAAATGTTTTTACCTGCTGCTTACGAGACTGCATTACTGCAAGAAAATATGGGTGTTGACCTATCCATTATCCACCAACATTGGAATCAAAAAGTGCAAGAGGTATTTGCAGAAGCCAGCATTCAGATTCCTAAAAAAAGCTGGGCTCAACAAGGTGGTAAAACCGGTATTCATACAGAACATTTAGGATACATACTCGCAGAAATGCAATTCTTACAAAGAGCTTATCCCGGAGCCGAGTGGTAAAATAATTATGACGATCGCTATTCAACATACAAGTCCCGAGGAAAAAAAGATCTGGAATTTACTGGAAACAGTAACAGATCCTGAAGTACCCGTTTTAACCATTCTTGATCTTGGAATTGTTCGATCAGTTGAACTAGCTCAACTCGATAATCATCAGTTGAAACCGATCATAACTATTACTCCTACCTATAGCGGTTGTCCGGCCATGGATGTCATCAGCATGAATATCAGAATGGCACTATTGCAAGCAGGTTATCAACAAATGGAAATCAAACAAGCATTGTCCCCTGCCTGGACAACTGATTGGATGAGTGAGGAAGCTAAAAATAAACTGAAAGCTTACGGTATAGCACCTCCTCAATACAAACAAGCGGTATGTACGCCGGAGGCATTTCAGGATGAAGAAGCGATCCAATGTCCGCAGTGTAATTCATGGAACACAGCATTGGTATCACAGTTTGGCAGTACAGCTTGTAAAGCTTTGTACAAATGCAATGATTGTAAAGAGCCTTTTGATTATTTCAAATGTCACTGACATCTTGATATTTTCATTGCCCCTGCGAAGAGAAGACCTTATTTTTGAATAAATCATCTTACATGTCTAGTATTCTTTTTCATATTGAAAATGGTATTGCTTTTATTACACTCAATCGTCCCGATAAGCTGAATTCTTTTAATCGTGAAATGGCGCTTTTACTACAGTCCAAATTAGATGAATGTGCATCCTTGCACGAGGTAAGAGCCGTTTATTTAACAGGTGCAGGAAAAGGATTTTGTGCCGGACAAGATCTTGCAGAAGTAGTAGATCCGAATGGACCGGGTATGCAAAGAATTTTGAGTGAACATTATAATCCAATCATTACTCGGTTAAGACATATGCCGAAACCGGTAGTAGCCGCTGTGAATGGCGTTGCTGCCGGCGCGGGTGCTAATATTGCTTTGGCTTGTGATATTGTAGTGGCTACTCAATCAGCCTCTTTTATTCAAGCGTTCTCTAAGATTGGCTTAATTCCGGATAGCGGAGGTACTTATACATTACCGCGTTTGATCGGCTGGCAAAAAGCCAGTGCCTTGATGATGTTGGGAGATAAAGTAACTGCAGCAGAAGCTGAAAGATTAGGTATGCTGTATAAAGTATTTGCCGACGAAGAATTTACAGACTCCTCTAAAAACATAGCAGCTACTTTAGCCCAAATGCCTACCAAAGCATTGGCATACATAAAACATGCTTTGAATCAATCAGCTTCCAATGATTTGGAAGCGCAGTTACAATTGGAAGATGTGTATCAACAGAAAGCTGCCGATACTGATGATTTTAAAGAAGGCGTACAAGCATTTTTAGAAAAGCGTGCTCCTCAATTCAAAGGATCTTAAAATTATTTTATGAGCAATCCATACAGACAAGTTGTTGATCACATGATGATTCATGATAAATTTTCCCAATGGTTGGGTATTGAGGTATTGGATATACAAGAAGGCTACAGTAAAATAAAAATGACTGTTCGAGAAGAAATGATCAATGGATTTGGTATTGTACATGGTGGAATTGCTTTTTCATTAGCAGACAGTGCTTTTGCATTTGCTTGTAACAATCGAAATAATTTGTCGGTTGCCTTAGATACTTCTATCAACTTTACAAAAGCCATTCAGGTAGGTGACGAACTCACAGCAGAAGCCAAAGAAACACACAATGGCAGAAGTACAGGTTTATATTTTATAACCATCACCAATCAAAAAAATGAGCAAGTAGCTATTTTTAAAGGCACTTGTTTCAGAACCGGCAAAACTTTAGTATGATCTATCAATTCAAAGAACATATTCCTGTGGTTCATGAAACAGCTTTTGTTCATCCACAAGCTGTTGTTACCGGTAATGTGATCATTGGTAAGCATGTATATGTTGGTCCGGGTGCAGCTATACGTGGTGATTGGGGAAAAATCATCATTGAAGATGGTTGTAATGTTCAAGAGAACTGCACCATTCATATGTTTCCCGGCGTTACGGTTCATTTGAAAGAAAGTGCACATATTGGTCATGGAGCCATTATCCATGGAGCAACGATTGGAAGAAACTGTTTGATTGGTATGAACAGTGTGATCATGGATAACGTAGAACTTGGAGATGAATGTATTGTAGGCGCTTTGAGTTTTATCAAGGCAGATGAAATATTTGATGCAAGAAGTTTAATTGTGGGGAATCCGGCAAAAAAGATCAAAGAGGTAAGTGATGAAATGATCAGCTGGAAAACCCAGGGAACAGAACTCTATCAGCAATTACCGGATGATATGCGTCAATATTGGAAAGCTTGTGACCCCTTAAGAGAAATACCTGCTTCTTCCATTAGTGATACTGAGCTACAAACGAATAAATTCTACCAAACCTGGAATCAACAAAGGAAAAACCAAGACGGCTGACATTTTTGTACCTTTGCGTTCATTAAACGAGGTAATCTTCAATAGTGTCAGAGAAAACAAACTTCATCGATTATATCCGCATCTTTTGTCGCAGTGGTCACGGTGGCGCCGGTGCCAAGCATTTCATGCGTAATAAACTCACTGCCAAGGGTGGTCCTGATGGTGGTGATGGCGGTCGCGGTGGTCATATCATCTTAAAGGGCAATGCTCAGATGTGGACATTACTGCATTTACGTTATTTCAAAAATGTATTGGCTGAGAACGGAGAACCCGGAAGTAAAAACAATTGTACCGGACATGATGGAAAAGATATCATCATTGAAGTGCCACTCGGAACTGTTGCCAGAGATGAAGAAACTGGTAAAATAGAAGCAGAAATACTTGAAGATGGACAACAGATTGTTTGGATGAAAGGTGGACGTGGTGGATTAGGTAACAGCAATTTTGCAACACCTACCAATCAAGTACCCGAACATGCTCAACCCGGAGAACCGGGTGTTGAAGGCTGGAAGAATCTGGAATTAAAAGTATTGGCAGATGTTGGATTGGTAGGTTTCCCCAATGCAGGAAAATCTACTTTATTGTCTGTCATCACAGCCGCTAAACCCAAAATTGCGAATTACGCCTTTACAACATTAACGCCTCAATTGGGCATGGTTGAATACCGTGATTCCAAATCATTCTGTATTGCAGATCTTCCGGGAATTATTGAAGGCGCTGCAGAAGGCAAAGGATTGGGACATCGTTTCCTAAGACATATTGAACGAAATGCAGTTTTACTTTTCTTAATTCCTGCAGATAGTGCTGATCATAAAAAAGAATTTGAGATACTCAGAAATGAATTAGAGCAATACAATCCTGAAATGCTTCAAAAAGATTTTATCATTGCCATCAGTAAAAGTGATATGCTGGATGATGAACTCAAAGAAGCCATCAGCAAAGAGCTTCCAAAAAATATTCCTCATTTATTCATCTCATCAGTAACACAAACCGGATTAACGGCATTGAAAGATGTGTTGTGGGATACTTTGAACAAACCCATTCCATCAAACTAACGATTGTTAATATATTGCATTTATAGATATCTTAACACCGCTTACCACAAATCATTTTTTAACAGGGGTTACCTTTTCTACCTTGCAGGTATTAAGGATATACGACAGGCAATCTGATGTACATCCTTGGACATAAAAGTCCAACCTGCTTCGCTTCTACGTTTTTGCTTTTACGAAATTTTTACTTGCACTACGAAGGTCTTTGATACCATTCAGAGACAGGTCATCTATTATTCAAAGTAAAAAAAACAACATCATGGAAAAGCAAACTATTCAATCTATTGTAAAAGGATTAGCACTGAGCACTGTCTTTGCAGTAGGAACATTATTCAACGCCACTGCAAACAATGCAGTGAATGGATCTGATGCAGCAGCAAAAGCTGAGATCAAGTATGCGGGTTCTTCAAAAGAGCAAGTATCATTCAACATCAAATTCAATAACCCTAGCGGTAAGAAATTTACGCTGTTGGTATTGGATGCAAAGGGTGATTTGTTCTTCAAAGAACATTACAATGCAAAGAATTTTGATAAGAGATTGGTATTGTCACAAGACGATGCAGATAAACTTACTTTCAGAATTCAGCAAGGAGAAGAAACTTTTAGTGAAAAGATCAATGTTTTCCTGAGTGAAACTGAATCAAGAAAAAATTCTGGTAAGTAATTCAGGTTATTAAGCAAGCGAGCCGCCTTTTTAGGCGGCTTTTTTGTGCACAGTATTGTTGAAAAAACAACTGTCGACTATACACCAAGGTCACTAACTTCACTGTATGCAGATGCAATGTTTGTTTTGTGGTCATTTGGTACAGATGGTGCATGTACACGGACATTACCAATGTCCGGTTTGTAATACCAATGCATTACCCTGTTGTGATGGGGACAACTGTAATACGAATCATTTACTCGCAGATACTACTACCATCCATCCAATTCTTAGCGAAACAAATACTGATAGAGACACACAATAAAAAAAGCCATCCACTTAGTGCGGATGGCTTATCAATATCATTCAGTGAAGTTACCCAGCCGCTTCCGACTGCATCATCTTACTTACTTTCTTACGCTCTTCTTCATTCAATACAGTCTTACGCATACGAATGCTTTTCGGAGTTACTTCAATACACTCATCTTGTTGAATATATTCCATACACTCTTCCAATGTAAACTGCAACTTCGGAGTAATACGAACACTGTCATCGCTACCGCTTGCACGGTGGTTGGTCAATTTCTTCGCTTCTACCGCATTTACATTCAGATCTCCCGGCTTAATATGTTCCGCAATGATCTGTCCAACATATACTTCTTCTCCTGGATCAATAAAGAAGCTACCACGATCCTGTAACTTATCGATAGAATAAGCAGTCGTTACACCCTGAAACTTAGCGATCAATACACCATTGTTTCTTCCGGGGATTGGTCCCTTCCAAGGTTTGTATTCTAAGAAGCGGTGTGCCATTACAGCTTCACCTGCAGTATTGGTTAACATTTGAGAACGAAGACCAATCAATCCTCTGGAAGGAATTTCAAATTCAAGATGTTGCATCTCTCCCTTGCTTTCCATCACCAACATTTCACCCTTACGTTGAGTAACCAAATCAATCACTTTACCACTGTATTCACTTGGAAC
Organism: Sediminibacterium sp.; assembly: GCF_051861365.1. Lineage (NCBI taxonomy): Bacteria > Pseudomonadati > Bacteroidota > Chitinophagia > Chitinophagales > Chitinophagaceae > Sediminibacterium > Sediminibacterium sp. The sequence continues at coordinate 12,847 of NZ_JBHYCW010000030.1, forward strand.
ATCTACCACTAACACTTCATAAGGCTCACATTTCTTACCGTCAATATGTTTCACCAATACTTGTGGATTACCCACTGTTAATTCATATCCTTCACGACGCATGGTTTCTACCAATACACCCAAATGCAGGATACCACGACCATATACCAAGAAGCTATCTGCACTATCTGTATCTTCTACTCTCAATGCTAAGTTCTTCTCTGTTTCTTTCATCAAACGATCACGCAGGTGACGAGAGGTAACAAATTTACCTTCGCGACCAAAGAATGGTGAGTTATTGATGCTGAAAGTCATACTCATCGTTGGCTCATCCACACTAATGATTGGTAAAGCTTCCGGATTTTCTGCATCAGCAATGGTATCGCCGATATTGAAATCTTCTAAACCTACCACTGCGCAAAGGTCGCCAGACAGTACTTCTGTTACTTTACGCTTACCCATACCTTCAAATACATACAATTCTTTCACACGGCTCTTCTTGATAGAACCATCTGCTTGTACCAATGCAATCGGCTGGTTTTCTTTGATAGAACCACGGGTTACTTTTCCGATCGCAATACGACCAAGGAAAGAAGAGTAATCCAATGAAGTGATCTGTAATTGTAAAGTACCTTCATTTACTTTCGGTGCCGGTACATATTTAATAATACCATCCATCAATGGAAGGATATCTTCTGTTGGTGTTAAGCTATCATTGAACCAACCATTTTTACCACTACCATAGAAAGTAGGGAAATTCAGTTGTTCTTCTGTTGCATCCAAATTGAAGAATAATTCAAATACCGCATCATGTACTTCATCCGGACGACAATTTGGCTTGTCTACTTTATTAATCACTACGATTGGATGCAGGTTCAGTTGTAATGCTTTTTGCAGTACAAAACGAGTTTGGGGCATGGGGCCTTCAAAAGCATCCACCAATAAAATAACCCCATCGGCCATTTTCAAAACACGCTCCACTTCTCCACCAAAGTCACTGTGACCCGGTGTATCAATCACATTTATTTTAATGCCGTTATAGGTAACAGCAGCATTCTTACTAAAAATGGTGATTCCTCTTTCGCGTTCCAGATCATTGCTATCCATGATCAGATCGCCGGTTTCTTGATTGTCTCTGAATACCTTGGTAGCATGTAAAATCCTGTCTACCAGTGTTGTTTTGCCATGGTCAACGTGTGCAATAATGGCAATGTTTCTTATTTCCATGTAAAATTTTAAGGCTGCAAAGGTACGGCTTTATGACCGGAGGGCAAAGGATACATATAAACTTAACAACATATCTTAGCCGAAAGCATGCTAACTCTGTATAATTCAGTTAGAAATAAACAAAATACATTGTCGTATGTCTAGTCATAGAATGAAAAAAGCTGCTTTCTGGTTATTGGTTGCTTTTTACCTGTTCGCAGGAGCCAATCACTTTATTAACCCCTCATTTTATAGTGGATTGATTCCTCCTTACTTGCCTTGGCATGATCTTATTAATATAATATCGGGAATTGCAGAGATCATATTGGCTGGTTTATTACTACTACCACGTACAAGGCTGTTTGCTGCAAAAGGAATCATTGTTTTGTTGATTGCATTTATTCCGGCGCATATTTATTTTATACAGATCAACAGTTGTATTCCTAATGGACTCTGTGTGCCTCAATGGTTGGGGTGGGTTCGCTTGATCATTGTTCATCCATTATTAATAGCATGGGTATGGTGGTGCAGGAAATAAATATCAGTCAACTAGCTGTATCTTAACAGAAACATTTCACCCATGCGCATTATAAAAAGATTTCTGTTTATCATCGCCATACTTGCTATTGTTTATTTCGTAGGTCCACATCCTGAAAAGCCGGTGTATACCGCAACACTTCCTTCTATTCCTAATCATGCCGAATCATTGATAGAATATGTTAGCGCTATTGAAAGTAAACATCAAATAAAACCCGACAATGAAGCCAGAATTGTATGGAACAATGATTCTTTAAAAAACAAAACAGCATACGCCATTGTATACCTGCATGGATTTAGTGCCAGTCAGGAAGAAGGGAATCCTGTTCATCGGAATCTGGCGAAACAATTGGGTGCGAATTTATATTTATCCAGATTATCCGGACATGGTATTGATACGAGTGATGCATTGTTACACATGACTGCCACCAGTTTATGGGAAACAGCAAAAGAAGCATATGCCCTTGGGAAACAATTGGGTGATAAAGTCATACTCATGGGCACTTCAACAGGTGGTACGCTTGCATTACAGTTAGCAGCTACCTATCCGGAGATCGCAGGTTTGGTTTTATTATCTCCCAATATTGCTATTAATGATCCCAACGCATGGATCACCAATAACCCTTGGGGATTACAAATTGCCAGATTGGTAAAGGGCGGAAAGATGAATATTGTTCCGAACAAAACAGAAACCTATAAAAAATATTGGAATGATCAATACAGACTGGAAGCTGTAACAGAACTCGAAGAATTACTCGAGACCACAATGAACAAAGAAACATTCCAAAAAATAAAACAGCCAATACTTACCCTTTACTATTATAAAAATGAAAAAGAACAAGATCCTGTTGTAAAAGTGAGTGCCATGAAAAAAATGTTTGAACAAATCAGCACCCCCGCCTCACTCAAAAAAATGGTCCCCATCCCCAATGCAGGCAACCATGTACTCGGCTCACCTATTCAATCAAAAGATGTGGTGACGGTTGAGCGGGAAGCATTGTTGTTTTTGAAGGAAGTGGTTGGGGGGGGAAGATTGATGTCCATAGTCGATGGTCAATAGACTATAGTCCATAGCAAGAAAGTAAATAAAAATCTGTCCTATACTGATATTTTGTTTCTGCTATTTAGCTCCCAAAAACCATGGACTATCGACCATGGACCATGGACTACCCTCCACCCAATATTTTCCCTAACTTAGTCCGTTACAAACAAACGATTGCTTATGCCCCGGAGTAAAATAGCAGGTATTGGTATGTACGTACCTAAAAACGTCGTTACCAATCAAGATCTTACCAAGTATATGGAGACCAGTGATGAATGGATCCAGGAACGTACCGGTATCAAAGAAAGAAGATACGCTCACCGTACCGAAGAAACCACCACTACCATGGCTGTTGAAGCTGCTCGTATTGCCATCGAAAGAGCAGGTACGACAGCAGAAGAGATAGACTTTATTGTTTTTGCCACTTTATCACCTGATTATTATTTCCCGGGTTGTGGTGTGCTTTTACAAAGGGCTATGAAGATGAAAGAAATCGGTGCATTGGATGTTCGTAATCAGTGCAGTGGATTTGTGTATGCTTTGAGTGTTGCAGATCAATTTATCCAAACGGGCATGTATAAAAATATCCTTGTGGTAGGAAGTGAGAAACATTCATTTGGTTTGGATTTCTCTACCCGAGGCAGGAATGTTTCTGTCATTTTTGGTGATGGTGCAGGTGCTGTGGTATTACAACCAACGGAAGACAAAGACCAAGGAATATTAAGCACGCATTTACATAGTGATGGAGAATCAGCAGAAATTCTAGCCATGTACAATCCCGGTACACATGCGAATTATTGGGGTACTAAAAACTATGCAGATTTTGATGATGCAGAAATTGCCCAAATGTTCATGAGCCACAAAATGATTGACAACGCTCAAAATTTCCCATTTATGGATGGTCCTTCAGTTTTTAAAAAAGCAGTTGTGAAGTTTCCTGAAGTAATTGTGGAAGCCTTAGCGAAAAATAATTATCGGCCTTCTGATATCAATATGCTCATTCCACACCAAGCCAATCTCAGGATCAGTCAATTTGTACAACAAAAACTAGGCTTACAGGATTCGCAGGTGTATAATAATATTCAACAGTACGGAAATACTACTGCAGCTTCCGTTCCCATTGCTTTATGTGAAGCCTGGGAAAAAGGGCTTATTAAAAATGGAGATCTCGTTTGTTTGGCAGCATTTGGCAGTGGTTTTACTTGGGCAAGCGCATTACTGAGATGGTAGTATGAACGCTTTAACAGGATTTTACAGAAAGAAAATGCAATATTGCAGCTGTTCAAACGACTGATCCTGAGAGCAAGTCACTATACATTCAACTAGGAGATGATGGAAAGAAAAATTGTGTACCTGGTAAATCCTATCTCGGGGACATCCAGAAAAGACGGGATCAAAAAATTAATAGAAAAAGAAAGCATTGATCGGGCAATCCCTTTTGAAATCATGCATACAAATGCTGGTGGACATTACCAGTTATTGCGTGAAAAAATCAGAGCAGAACATATTACAGATGTTGTAATTATTGGTGGTGATGGGACTGTAAATCAGGTTACCCAAGCCTTACAAGGATTACCTGTACGTTTTGGTATCATTCCATTAGGATCGGGTAATGGACTTGCATTGGCGGCGCGTATTCCTACCAAACCGGAATTAGCGCTATCACTCATCTTTGAAGGTAAATCAAGACCTATTGATGCTTTTATGGTGAACGAGCATTACTCCTGTATGCTCAGTGGTATAGGCTTTGATGCGCAGGTGGCTCATGATTTTGCCAGTAAAGCTTCAAGAGGTTTATTGACGTATACCCAACAAAGTATTATTAATTATTTCAGGGCCAATCCTTATCAATTTGAAATTAAGCTGGGCAATTTTTCTTTTTTCTCTGATGCTTTTTTTATCAGCATCGCCAACAGTAACCAGTTTGGAAATAATTTCAAAATAGCCCCACAAGCAAGTTTACATGATGGCATGCTTGATATTGTGATTGTTCAGAAAATGAATAAAGCCAAATTACCATTTGCTATTTTGAGACAAATACGAGGAAACAACAAACTACAGCAGTTGGTAGAAGACATGACGAAGAAAAATATTCTGTATTTCCAGACTTCTTCTATTACGATTCGAAATCTCAAACATGCGCCCTTACATATTGATGGGGAACCCAGGGAAACAGCAGATGAACTTAGCATTCATATCATGCCGAAGCACTTTGAGTTGATACAACCCGAATAGGATTATTTCAATAAAGCAGCTAATCTTTTAAACTCTTTTTGGTTATCAGTTGCTCCTAAAGCCAAAGTGATATCTCTTTTCTCAGACGCAGTTAGGTGAAAACTCAAACTGGCAGGTGCTTCTGTACGACTAGGCACATACTGGAAGCAAATGCGATGAAAATTATTACCATAGGCTTCTGCGCTGAATTCCAGTTGATCATGTTGGTAATAATCTTGTAGTTTGAACCAGTTATTCTGTAAGATCAAAAATGGCTTGGTAAATGTGCTGATCAAACTTCCCCCTTCTAATGGTCTATCCCAGTCGCTTAAACTCCTGTCGCGCAACTGAAGCAAAATCACTTTACTTGTGTTTTCACGTAGCCAGTCCTTGAATACATCCATAAAGCGCAAAGAAGATTCTTGTCCGAAATTATCTCTTAATCCCGCATCCATCACGTCAATCACCGGGTTGGTAGGTAACCAAACATTTGGAAGCACATACGGGAATGTGGCATTCATGCGCAGTGCAGAAAGAATTCCAATATTGGTAGCATCCTGTTGCGCCAGATAACTATGAAAATCGATGGCATCGGCATCCATGATATTGATCTTATTGGTATCAGTGATAGGGCGCATCATAAAGCGAGCCGGATGTGTGGCCATCAAAAGTTTTCTGCCATCTCTCGTGATCACTGCATTGAAAAACATCATCGGTATTTCAGCATTGGCTTCGGGCTTTTGGTAATCATTTAGTGTTTTATTGAGATAGCCCCTGGTATTTTCATTCAGCTTCTGCTCAAAAGCATAGCCCCGATCTTTGGTGTAACGATATCCATGCGCTTGAAAAGGTTTTGCAGGACCAATCAAATCTCTGGTTATAAAAGAAGAGAATAAAGGGTTTAATAAGTCACGAGAGATATCCTTCAAATATTGTTGATCCTGAAGATTGATGGATTCTCCTTGTTGCTTTCTGTAATACAACTCTCTGAAATAAGCAGCGCCCAACATTCCACCTGATGCCCCACTGATCAGAAAAGTTTGTTGCATCAATTTACCACCCATCATGCTATCAAGCGATTGTAGTGCACTCATTGTAAACGTGGCACTTCTGATACCCCCACCACTGGTATTGATCAAGATCATGACCGGCTTCGGAGATCCTTGTGTGGCTTTCCATTTATTCAGAATATTAATATAGACCTGTTTGTCAGCAAGCATATTACTATCACTAGCCAATTGCATGATAGATTCACGCGTATATCCAGGTTTTGTTTCTTTTTGATCATAACTCAATCCATAAGCTTTATTCCGAAGATCAATGAATTCATTTTGATACAGCCAGTTCACACCTAAGTATATCAATACAACCAATGGTATACTCCAACTATGCAGGAAAGTAGAAATGGCTCCTGCACCTGCAATTAAAATGGCAAAAAAAATAGTGATACTTGCAGCAGCGGGTAATTGAAATAATCGTGTGTCTGAGATATATCCTGTACTAATCAAAAATACAAAAGCAATGGTAATGGCTATCACTGCAGCAAAATGGTGACGCTTAAATACGGAATCGAGGAAGTCCTGACTGTAATGTCTTACATCTCTAGGTTTTCTTAACCCAAATCGCGCACTAAAAAACCATTCCACACGAAGTTCAGGTTTGGGTTTTGGTAAAGGATTGTTTTTTGAAGCCAATGCATAATGTACGTTGGCGGTATCAATAACCGTTGCCATACTTCTGTAAATGGTTTTATCGGCACCAAAAAAATATACAAAAGCAATGAATATCGATAAAACCAATCCCCCTGTAAAGCCCAATACCATCCACAATATGGCTTTTGTTTCAAATAATTCCTGATACCGGGCATAATCAATGGCTTTATTGAAATAGAATATCAGAAATAAAATAGGCAGTGCGGCATTATTGATGCAGTACTTTAAAAATGGTTGTGCAGTTGTAGCCAGAAAACGAAAGTATTTACTGAATAAAATGAAAGTGGTAATATTCCAACTCATGATAAAGATACCCACAGCAAAACCCACAATGGCGGTGCTTAGTGCAGTGATTTTTCCAAAATATTCAGGTCCCAGAAACAAAGAATCAGCCCCAAACGCACGCATAAAGCCACCGCCCACAGTAGAAAATAAGATGTACCAAAAGACAAGAAATACTTGGTATTTACGAAAATGAAGCAACAGCAACTGTACGGGAAAAGAGAACCAAAAACCTATTACGTATAGCTTCAATTTTTCCATTGGACATGCATTATGATGGATCACAGCATGGCAATCGCATCGTTGTTCAGACTGACTTTCTTTTTGCCCGGATCACATAGAGGGTAAACACCAATGATAGTAACAAACACATCCCGGTAAGTTGATGTAATTGTGCCATCCATTCAAATGCACCCCATTGTCCGGGTATTATCCCTGTGCTGGTCAAGATACTAAAAATCCCCAGCAGAACCTGAAGACCAGTAAGTATTAACGGCATCATTCTAATTCGATAAAACAATGGAGTACCCTTGGTTTTCCAAAGTTGGATAGACCAAATGATCATCATGATCAATAATACATAGGCGAGTCCTCTATGTATAAAATGCACCAATATTTTATTATCGATAAAATTCAATAAGAATGGTTGATGAGAAAATAAACTTGAAGGAACCCATTCTCCATTAATGGTAGGCCAAGTAGCTGCTACATTGGCAGCTTTATGTCCGGCCATTAATGCTCCATACAATAATTGAATGATCAAAACTGCAATCAGTAACAAATTTGTTTTACGCAGTGCTGGACTTTGTATCAATTGATCTTCTTTGACCAGCAATTTCAAAGCAAACCAAAAAGTATAACACAACAAACCCAAGGCAAAAATAAAATGTAAAGCGAGTCTGGTAGGTTTCACATATACAGCATCGCCGGTTAATCCGCTAGCAACCATGATCCAACCCACAGCACCTTGCAGTATGCCTAAAACAAAGAGCATCATCAAAGGCTGGATCATTTCTTTTTTGAAATGTTTGCGAATGATAAACCAGATAAACCCACCTGCAAAAACCAATCCGATCAATCTGGCCCATAGACGATGAAACCATTCCCAGAAAAAAATGAATTTGAAATCATCCAATGTAAATTCAAAATTCAATAATTGGAATTGCGGGGTTTGTCGATACTTATCAAATTCTACCATCCAAGCCTGTTCATTGAGTGGCGGCAAAGTACCGGTAATGACTTCCCATTCCGTAATCGATAAACCGCTACCCGTTAAACGGGTGATACCTCCCAAAGCCACTTGAATAACGGTCATAATCACACCTAGCAATAACCATCTTGCTACCAATTTCGAAGAATACTGATTTCCCTGCTCCATAATATCCGGCTTGAATGAGTAGCAAATTTACCGCCTTCATAAAAGGAAGCCTTATTTTGTGCATGGTATTTTATCATTATCCGGAACTTTGTTCAATTTTTTAGCAAATGCTACAGTCCTTCTTTCAAACCCAAGTAATAGAAGCAGGTTGCGATGAAGCCGGAAGGGGGTGTTATGCCGGACCTGTTTTTGCAGCAGCTGTGATACTTCCTAAAGATTTTCATCATCCAATATTGAATGACAGTAAACAATTGAATGAAAAACAAAGAGAATCTTTACGTCCTATTATTGAAAAGGAAGCCATTGGCTGGGCAGTAGCTGCCGTGGGTGTTGCAGAAATCGATAAGATCAATATTTTAAAAGCATCATGGAAAGCCATGCATCTTGCTATTGCACAGTTACAATTATTACCCGAATTATTATTAATCGACGGCAATCGATTTACACCTTTCAAAAATATTTCACATCACTGCATTGTAAAAGGCGATGGTATTTATGCGTCAATCGCTGCTGCAAGTGTGTTGGCTAAAACGCACAGAGATGAATATATGTTGACACTACATCAACAATATCCACAATATGGATGGCATAATAACAAAGGATATGGAACTGCTGAACATCGAAAAGCCATAGCGCAATATGGACTTTGTGAACATCACAGAAAAAGCTTCAATATTCTGCCGCAACAATTAGAGCTAAAATTATAAAGCATTATTCACTCCATTCACCCGCGCCTTCACGTATGACTTCATAAGTATCTTGTGTGCAATCAATAACCGTAGAAGGTACCATGCCTCCTATTCCGCCATCAACAACAATGTCAACCAGCTTGCCAAACTTTTCATACATGATTTCCGGGTCTGTATATTCCTCTACCATATCACCCGGTAAGGAAGCAGATAAGATGGGATGACGAAGTTCTTTGACGATATGTCTGGCAATATTGTTATTGGGCACACGCAACCCGATGGTACTCTTTTTACTCTGTAAGATTTTGGGAACTTCCTTACTCGCAGGAAGAATAAAAGTATAGGGGCCGGGCAGATAATGCTTTAATAACCGGTACAAAGGAGTTGAGATACTTTTGGTGTATTGACTCAAATCACTCAGGTCATAACAAACAAAACTCAGTTGAGCTTTATTGGGATCTACTTGTTTGATACGTGCGATTCTTTCTACTGCTTTATGCTGAAAAATATCACACCCCAGACCATAAATGGTATCTGTAGGGTAAATAATAACCCCTCCTGAGAGCAGACACTCGGCAATAGTCCGAAGATGTCTTGGATTGGGATTATCGGGATGAACCTGCAGCAGCATTATTAAATATAAAGCCAATTCATGAAAAATGGAAACTTCTATCGTTTGTTGATTAAGCTTTTATTAACAAGCCATTCAACTTATTTTTGCGAAAAAGAGCAAAATGCGTTTATCGGAAGTAGATATTGTAGATACCATCACACCGGCAGATTTTAAAACGCATTATTATCTTCCTAAACGTCCGCTTGTTATTCGGGACCTTGCTAAATCTTGGCCGGCATATGATAAATGGAACTGGGATTATTTTAAAACACTGGTAGGTGACAAAAAAGTAGGTCTGTATAACAATATCAAAAGCGATGCTTATACACCCATCAATACTGCTGATGATTATAAAACTTTCGGTGACTATATCGATATGATTCGAACCGGACCTGCTGCTTGGCGTATTTTTCTCTTCAATATTTTTGAGCATGCACCACAACTCACCAAAGATTTTACCTGGCCGGACGAACTGATGAGCGGCTTTGTGAAAAGGTATCCTATGCTTTTTGTAGGCGGCGCCACAAGTATTACGCACATGCACTTTGATATCGATATGAGCCATATCCTGCATACACAATTTGTAGGCAGAAAGAAAGTATTACTATTTCCATTTGAAGAACAGTATAAACTTTACCGCAAACCCTTTGAAGTATTGAGTCTGGCAGATTTCAGCCATTATCACCATCAAAACGGATCACCGGATTATGATCAGTTTCCTGCATTAAAACTGGCACAAGGATTTGATGTAACACTAGAGCATGGAGATACTTTATTTATGCCTGCCGGGTACTGGCATCATATGGAATATTTAGACAGCGGATTTGCGATGAGTTTAAGAGCCATGCAATCATCTGTTTCAGGAAAACTAAAAGGAGTATGGAATTTATTCGGCATGCGCAACATTGACACTTTGATGAAAAAAACAGTTCCGCATCCTTGGTATCACTGGAAGAAGAAAAAGATATTTGAACATGCAGAAAAAGCGTTAAGAAAAGAAGGATAAAATTTATACTAAAAGAAAAAGGCGGCCTTGTGCCGCCTTTTTCACTTGTAACCCCTAATGAAAACTGAATACGAGAAAATCTACCAGCATTGCTGCCGTTCATCTTCTCTACCCGCAGTAAATGTAGGATAGTCAGTAGGAAAATCCAACGTAGAAAACACCCAAAATAGTAGGGTGTTTTCACTGAAAAGAATACGGTGAAAATCCCAGTCATTAATTCCGGAGATAAACAGAGATTTGCAATCCAAAAAAGCGTAATTTTCTAAACTGAAACTATCTTACTATCGTATATGGGTAATTCCCGCTGTGTTAATTGTTGTATATATGACTAAAATTGCCCTTGTTGATGATCATGTTTTGTTAAGGAACGGGCTTGCCTCATTGATCAATTCGTTTAGTGGCTATACTGTTTTATTTGAGGCAAATAGCGGCAAACACATGATCGAGTTGATTGATGCAAATAACTTACCGGATGTTGTTTTGCTGGATATTACTATGCCTGATATGAATGGCTATGAAACTGCACTTTGGCTCACCACTCATCATCCACAAGTAAAAATCCTTGCACTTACCATGCTGAACGATGAGCGTTCCATCATACGCATGTTTAAAAATGGAGCAAAAGGATATCTCCTAAAAGACAGTAAACCACAGGAGTTAAAAGCTGCATTGGATGGCATCGTTACCAAAGGTGTATACCTCAATAAACTGATGTGTGATAATATCATGCATACCATGAAGACCTCTCCGGAAGAAGATGCTGAAATTACCAAGTTCACAGAACTTACAGACCAAGAGAAAGAATTTCTCGGATGGGCTTGCACCGATAAATCTTATCGTGAAATCGCCGAACTCATGGGTACCAGCCTCAAAACCGTTGATGAAACAAGGGATACCCTCTTTCAAAAATTACAAACCGCTACAAGGGTGGGTCTGGCTTTGTTTGCTATTAAACATGATATTGCCAGATTATAATGAAGTCTCAGTTCGATGATGTTGATAAAGAAAAAGCTCCGATTTAAATATCGGAGCTTTTCTATTCTGAATATATTCAAGAAAATCAAACGATCTCCCATACTTCTTTACCACGCAATAATTTATCTAAATCACCTTTGCCTTTTGTAGCGATGATCTCTTCTATCTGCATAGCCATCACATCCTCATAACAAGCTCTGTCTGTTTCAAAGAATACACCAAAAGGTCTGGGAAAATGAGTGCCTTGTTGATTAGGATTATCAAACATTCGAATCAATACCTGTGCTTTATAAAAGTCACGCTCATCATGAATCCATAAATCATCTATACTATGTGCACCATCTGTAAGGTCTACCACTACCGGCTTCATACCATCCAACTTAATACCTTTTTGTTGATTGGCACCATACACTAAAGGTTTTCCTTGCTCTAAGAACAAGGCTTCATCCATCTTACTTCCTTTCTCAGTAAAGATTTCAAAAGCACCATCATTGAAAATGTTACAATTCTGATAGATCTCTAACAAAGAAGCTCCTTTATGCTGATGGGCACGTGTAAGCATGGTTTGTAAATGCTTGGGGTCACGATCCATACTACGTGCAATAAAGCTGGCGTCTGCACCCATTGCCAAAGCCAATGGATTGAATGGATGATCAATACTTCCGAAAGGAGTACTCTTGGTTATTTTTTGTTCTTCAGAAGTAGGAGAATATTGTCCCTTGGTTAATCCGTAAATCTGGTTATTGAACAATAAAATATTGACATCAAAATTTCTTCTCAATAAATGGATGGTATGATTACCACCAATACTCAATCCATCCCCATCACCGGTAACAATCCAAACACTGAGTTCAGGTCTGGTAGCTTTCAATCCACTTGCAATAGCGGTTGCCCTTCCATGGATCGAATGCATACCATAAGTATTCATATAATACGGAAAACGACTGCTACATCCAATACCGCTGATGATCACGATATTTTCTTTGGGCACTCCAATTCCCGGCATGATCTTTTGCACTTGTGCCAAGATGGAATAATCCCCGCAACCCGGACACCAACGCACTTCCTGATCTGTTGCAAAATCTTTGGCTGTTAAGGTTGAGGGAGTATTTGTAGTTGTTGTTGACATTCAGATCTATAATTATGTGATCAGATAAATGGCTCTATAAAGTTCTGGAACTTTTAAGACACAGTTCCTATTAATTCTTCCCAATATTCAGCAGCTCTTCTGGTATGCGGAATTACAATTGTGCCGCCTACAATATTCGCCACTGCAAATATCTCATACATTTCGTCTGTATTCACACCTAATTCATGACATTTTCCCAAATGGTATTTAATGCAATCATCGCAACGCAATACCATACTGGCTACCAATCCTAACATCTCTTTGGTCTTTTTATCCAATGCCCCTTCATCATATGTATTGGTATCCAAATTCCATAGTCGCTTCATCACCAAATTATTCTTACTCAGAATCACCTCATTCATTTTCTCCCTGTAATCATTGAACTCTTGCACCAGTTTACCCATTTTTCATTGTTTTAGGCTGTAAAAGTACGAAAGCGCATGTCATTTATTTGTACTTTAAATCCCTCAAATCAACACCATGAAGCATTTATTTGTTTGGATCAGCCTTTGTCTGGTTCAATTTGTGATCGCTCAAAACGGCAGCGAGACCATCAAAGTAACCGATATGTTGAAGATTCAGCAGGTTGGAAATGTAAATGTGAGCCCTGATGGCAGTAAAACACTGTTTACAGTTACCAGTATTGAACCCGATGGTGATACCAAATGGGAATACCGGTACATCAACAAACTCTATCTCCTTCAAAATGATGGATCGGGCAGCATCCGCCAGTTAACCAGTCAGCCTGCCGGACAGCCGGTTTGGAGTCCGGATAGCAAGCAACTACTTTTTGTAAGAGCTGCGGAGGGCAGACCCCAATTATTCCTTTTATCTATGGAAGGGGGTGAACCGATACAATTAACCAAATTCCGCTACGGCGTTGGTAATCCGAAATGGAGTCCGGATGGAAAAAAGATCCTTTTCTCTGCGAATATTCGACTAGAACAATTGGTGAATGATGAAGAACTCAATCCGGGTAAAAAACCTCCTGTTTGGTCATTGGAAAAACCAGGATTTCCCAATAATGAACACCTGCTCAATAGCAATGCAAAAGCAGACCCCGATGGTTCTACTGAAGAAATTAGGGCTTACTTGAATTTGAATGCTACAGCACAAAAAGCCAAAGTATTCAATAAACTTAACTTTCAGCAAGAAGCCACCACCTCTCCTGAATTGGCTTTTAATCATTTCTTCATCATGGATGCCAGTCCGAATGCAGTTCCCAAAGCCATTACCCATGGATTCAATCGCTTTGGCAGTGCTGATTTTTCACCCGATGGGAAGCAATTGATCCTAACCGGAAACGCTATATTAAATCAACATCCTGATCGAGAATTGGAAGGACATATTTACTTGTGTAATACAGATGGTGGTAATTTAAAAAAGATTTTGGGTGAAGACGGCAAGAATTACAATAATCCTGTGATATCCCCTTCAGGAAAATGGCTTGCTTTTCAATTTGGCAATACTTCTTTTGTGAGTATTCCTTCACTGGCAATTATGCCGCTCAATGGCACTGCAAAGGATATCGTCATCATCCCCTTTGACAGAAACAAGGGTGGTATTACCTGGAGTAAAGATGAACAGTCATTATATTTCACAGCCCAAAGTAATGGTGGTGCTCCATTGTATCGTGCAGATATAAAAAATCGTCAGGTAACTGCGCTCTGCTCTTTTGATGCCGGTATCAGCAGTTTTGATTTGCGTGGTAATCAGATCATATATACCAAAACACAGGTCAGCAATCCATCAGAACTCTACCGTGCTGATTTGAATATGAAGAATGAAGAGCGACTCACTGCTTTTAACCATGAATGGTTGCAACAGAAAAAACTCAGTTTCCCAGAAAAAGCATCTTTCGTGAATGAGAAAGGCATGACAGTAGAATATTGGGTTATGAAACCTACCAATTATGAACCCGGAGAAAAATATCCCACTATTCTGAATATTCATGGCGGTCCCTCTGCGATGTGGGGACCCGGTGAAAATTCCATGTGGCATGAATTCCAATATTATGCTGCAAAAGGGTATGTGGTCATATATGGAAATCCGAGAGGTTCCGGTGGATATGGATTGGACTTTTTACGAGGAAACATCAATGACTGGGGTGCCGGACCCACTTCTGATGTGTTGACTTATCTTGATAAGGCAGGTGCAGATGGTTTTATTGATACCAGTAGATTGGCAGTCACCGGTGGTTCTTATGCCGGTTATTTAGTAGCATGGATCATTGCACATGATCAACGTTTCAAAGCGGCTTGTGCACAAAGAGGTGTATATGAACTAGGTACTTTCTTTGGTGAAGGCAATGCCTGGAGATTGGTTCCGAACTATTTTGGTGGCTATCCTTGGGAGGAAAAAGTAGTTCCGATTTTGAAAAGAGAATCACCGATCAATTATGTAGATCAAATCAAGACTCCATTTATTATTTTTCATGGAGAGAATGATTTACGTACCGGTGTGATTCAAAGTGAAATGCTGTATAAAAGTTTAAAAGTACTCGGCAGAACGGTTGAATACGTTCGCCACCCCGGTGGAACCCATGAATTAACGAGAAGTGGTAATAACAGACAAAGAATTGATCAGATGTTGAGAACGATTGAATTCTTTGATCGATTTATCAAACATTAAATCTACTCTTAGCAAAACCTCTACGCTCTTTTTTCTTTGCGGTTAACGAACGCAACAAAGATGACGCAGAGGTTTTGCCATTCTATTATTTTAATGTTTTCAACCAGTCCACCAATCCCAAATGAATTTTTTTCACCACATCATCATGAAATTTCGGAGTGATGATTTTCTTTTCATCTGATTCATTACTTAAAAAAGCAATTTCTACCAACGCATTCGGAAAATTAGTAGGTGAATTAAGCGCGAAATTGAAACTTCCTACATTACCGAATTCATTGAGTTTTAATTCAAGCATTCGTTTTAATATAGTATTGGTAAGTGGTCTGAATCCGATATGTTTATAATAAGTACTGGCTCCACTTACATTGTTATTGGAACTGGAGTTCAGATGTAGACTGATTAATACATCCGGATTTTGTTCTTGCAACCAAAGAATACGGTCTTTATTATCGAATGTGGTATCATTGGTTCGGGTCATGATAATCTGCTTCACCCCTTTTGTTTTCAGGTATTTCTGAAGTGCTTT
This sequence comes from Sediminibacterium sp., assembly GCF_051861365.1. Classification (NCBI taxonomy): domain Bacteria; kingdom Pseudomonadati; phylum Bacteroidota; class Chitinophagia; order Chitinophagales; family Chitinophagaceae; genus Sediminibacterium; species Sediminibacterium sp. The sequence continues at coordinate 28,766 of NZ_JBHYCW010000030.1, forward strand.
TGCAAAACGAAGGGTATATACTTTCTCGGATGCTTTTGCTTTGATTCCCGTGGCTCCGGTATTGGTTCCACCATGTCCGGCATCAATGGCTATTTTTAATTTCCGAATATCGAGAAGGGAAGGTTGTCTTTTAACTTTTACCATCAATGCTCTTCCATTGTATGCAATGCTATACCCCCAATGTTGTTTGTGTTGCAATTCAATGGTGAGTCGGAATACATCATCTTCTATTTGATGATAGTAAACATTTTTCACTTCTTTTAATGATTTCAACTGTGTGATCCAGTTTGTATTACTCTGTATCCCATAAATGTCTACCACAATTTTAGACGGATTGATTTCCATCCAACTTTTATACGGAAGTTTTTCTTCCATGATCAGACTGATATAGTCATAAGCTGAATCACCCTTGGCACTGATAGATCCGGTAACATACCAAGGTTTTAATTTATTCAGACTGTCGGTCTTTACATACTGTTGCTCAATATATGCCTGATGAAATTTTGACAACTGAACTAAGTACATGCCTTTCACAGTATCCACCACACGTAAAGCAATATTTGAATCGATATAGCCCATTTTAGCGCCACCCAAGCGGTCTTCACCTAAACCATAGGCCAATGCAGGCAGCTTTCCGGTAGACCTTCCGATCCAAGGTTCATACAAACGCGTTTGTGTCATTCCTTGCAAACAAACAATCATTAAAAGCAATAAAAGAGAATGTTTCATTGGATCAAGTTAATATAAATCCAAACAAAAAGGCCTCACTGCTTTTGAACAGTGAGACCTTTGTTTGAGCAAGCAACCGTAAAACAAAAACCAAATATGTAAAATCTTTGTGAAAAACGGTAATTTTTTGCCAATTTTTTTCTTAGAAGTGATACCCATTATCTGCCACCAGCTTTTCACATATCCTACGGCGGGCATCCTTGGTATTAAAGGGTTCTACCTTGGTGAAACGCTTTAAGCCAATATGCATCATTTTTAATTCATCTCCATCTGCAAAACTATTCAAGGCATCTTTTCCTGATTTGTTGATACGATCTGCCGCATCATACAGGTAAGTGCGCATGATATCTGCCTGCAATTTAACTGCAGCTTCCCCTTTTTGCTCAGCGAGTTTCATCACACGTAATAAAGCACTTTCAGCATTGTAGGTTTCTATCGCCATATCAGCAATATTCATCAATACTTCCTGTTCTTTTTCCAGTTGCATCATCAGCTTTTGTACAGCTGCTCCAGCTACCATCAGAATGGCTTTTTTGAAGTTGGCAATGTATTTCAGCTCTTTTGCAAACGCACCTTCTTCTTCTGCCCCAAAGTCAGGAATACTCATCAGTTCTTTCTGAACAGCCATGGCCGGACCCATTAAATCTAGCTTACCTTTCATGGCACGCTTCAGTACCATATCTACTGTTAATAAACGATTGATCTCATTGGTCCCTTCGTAAATGCGGTTGATACGACTATCACGATAAGCTTTTGAGATCATGTATTCGTCACTAAAACCATTACCCCCGTGTATTTGAACACCTTCATCCACTACATAATCCAATACTTCACTTCCGTACACTTTCAACATCGCACATTCAATAGCATATTCTTCAGCAGCCCCAAGTAATGCTTCAGCAAAGCTCTTACCGCTGTTCATCAGTTCATGTTCTTTATCATCAATCCATTTAGAAGCACGATACAAGGCACTTTCACACACCCACATACGAATGGCCATTTCAGCCATTTTATGTTTGATCGCACCAAACTTCGCGATGGGTAATTTAAACTGTTCACGTGTGATAGCATATTGAATAGATGTGGTAGCCGCACGCTTAGATCCACCCAAAGCAGCTGCACAAAGTTTTAATCTACCAATATTTAAAATATTAAAAGCAATCACATGGCCTCTGCCAATTTCACCTAGAACATTTTCAACCGGCACTTTACAATCCTGAAAATACAATTGCACAGTAGAAGATCCTTTGATACCCATTTTATGTTCTTCAGGCCCTTGCGTGAACCCCTCAAAGCCTCGCTCTACAATGAATCCAGTGAACTTATCTCCATCGATCTTGGCGAAAACAGTATATACGTCTGCAAAACCACCATTGGTGATCCAGCATTTTTGTCCGTTCAGGATATAGTATTTACCATCATCACTCAACTTGGCTGTTGTCTTAGCACCAAGTGCATCGCTACCGCTATTGGGTTCTGTTAAACCATAAGCTCCTTTCCACTCACCACTGGCAAGTTTGGGAATATATTTTTGTTTCTGCTCTTCTGTACCGAAATATAAGATCGGTAATGAACCAATACCGGTATGTGCCGCAACTGCCACAGAAAAAGAATGTCCGCCACCCAGTCCTTCATTTACAATGGTAGACGTAATAAAATCTTTTCCCAATCCACCATATTGTTCCGGAAAGGAAGTAGAGAGTAATCCTTGCTCGCCTGCTTTTTCCAATAGAGAAGGCATTAAGCCCGTCTCGAGTTTATCAATTCTTTCCACGATAGGAAGCACTTCAGCATCGAGAAACTGAGTACACATATCCATGACCATGCGTTGCTCTTCATTGAAATCCTCCGGTATGAAGGTTTCGAAGTGATTGCTCTCTTTAATGAGCCACTCACCACCCAACAGGGCTTTCGATTGTTTTGTTGTTTCCATGGGAAGACAGTTTTAATTTATTATTGAGTCCATGGTCTATGGTCCATGGACCATGGACTATGTAAGATTATCATACACCCTTTGAAACACAGACTTCACCGTTTCAATTTCCTCTTTATTCACACCTATCAATGCCTCATTCATGGTTTGATTGGCGAGATCAATCGTGATGTCTTGTAATGCTTTGGCAGCATCCGTTAAGCAAACCAGATTGATTCTTCTGTCTTCTTTCGATGCGGTTCTTTTTACCAGCTTTTGTTTCTCCAGGTTATCAATCAGTCTGGTGATACTGGGTTTATCACGAAAAGTTCGGTTACACAATTCCTGCTGACTCAAACAATCTTCTTTCCATAAGTGATACAATACACTCCATTGTTCGATTGTGATCTCCAGTCCTGCCTGTCTAAAATTCTTTTGTAATCTTCTGGCAACAGCTGTAGAAGCCATCCCATTGATTACACTGTATAATTCCCCTCTTTTAAATTGGTTGTTTGGCATATAGTTAGTTATGCAACTATTTTCAAAGTAAATTCGTTTCTTTGATATTGCCAAGAATAAAACCTTAAAATTCCATTGGTGACATCGCATTTTATCAGCTACCGCCAATCGCAGATTCATTACCATCGTTTTGGGTCCGGATCTAGCTATATCTGCTGTTTTCATGGGTATGGGGAGGATGGCAGTAAATTCGAGCTTTTTGAAAGGGAATTAGGTGCTTCATACACCTTGATTTCCATTGATTTACCTTTCCATGGACAAACGGTCTGGAATGAAGGGCTGTTGCTGAAACCTGCCGAATTACTCGAGATCATCAACAACATTATTCCCAAAGAAAAACCCATTGTACTCATGGGATACAGCATGGGTGGTAGGGTGTGCTTACAATTACTAGCTTCCTTTCCCGATCGATTTCATCAACTGGTATTGATGGCACCGGATGGATTACATAAAAACCCTTGGCAAAAACTAGCGACACAAACATGGATCGGGAATCGGTTATTTGCTTTCTCCATGTGTTATCCCGGGTGGATGTTTGTATTGATGCGTTTAGCAGGCTCGCTGGGTTTGTTCAATAAAAGTATCATTCGTTTTGTGCATCATTATTTGGATCATGAGCAGAAAAGAAAAATATTATACCAACGATGGACCACCATGCGCTTGTTCCGTCCATCATTCGCAGGTCTGAAAAAAATAATCAGTGATCATAAAATACCTGTTCGTCTCATTTTTGGCAAGTATGATCGTGTAATACTGGCTAGCCATGGATATCGTTTGCAAAAAGGAATTGATAGGTGGGTAAGTGTTACCGAATTATCAGCAGGGCATCATTTGTTACAAGAAAAGTATAAGAATGATCTATTGAAAGCTTCACAACTATAAAACCTGAGTGAAGTTGCAAATACTTACCAACAGCAAGTGCCCATAGTTCCATTTATTTAAGTTTCTTTGTTCTATGTATTTGGCTGCACTTCTATTGATCTCCATTTTGCTATTGGCTTATTGCATGCTGATTGTGCAATACAGAAAATGGTTTTCGAGATTGCAAATCTTTGAGCCTCCAAAAAATAGTAGTCTCATTACTTCATTTTCGGTGATCATTCCTGCTAGAAATGAGGCAGCAGGTATCGGTACTTGCTTGAAAAGTATTCTTCAACAATCTTATCCGAAAGCATTGTTCGATGTCATTGTAGTGAATGATCATTCTACTGATGCCACGGTTGAAATTGTTCAAGCGTTACAACAAACGCATGACAATCTGTATTTGATCAATCTTGCGGAACATGTAGATGCATCTTCCATCAATGCTTATAAAAAGAAAGCCATAGAATTGGCCATCAGTAAAAGTAAAACTGATTGGATCATTACCACAGATGCTGATTGTGAAATCCCTGAAAGATGGCTGGAATTGTATGATGCATACATACAAACAAATGATGCAGTATTCGTGGCAGGTCCGGTGATGTTCACCCATCAATCAGGTGTATTATCGCTTTTTCAGTTACTGGATTTTTTGAGTTTACAAGGTATTACTGCCGCTGCTGTATCGGCCGGATATCATACCATGTGTAATGGTGCTAATCTGGCTTATAAAAAAACAGTTTTTTATGAAGTTGGACAATTCAAAGGCATCGATCAAGTAGCTAGTGGTGATGATATGTTATTGATGTATAAGATCAAACAACAGTATCCAACACAATTGGGTTATTTGTTTCATCCGGCAGCCATCGTAGCCACTGCTCCTATGCATAGCTGGAAGGATTTTCTCAACCAGCGAATACGTTGGGCGAGTAAGGCGGATCGGTATGATGACAAATCGGTATTCCGAATACTTGCGTTGGTATATGCTGTCAATTTGGGTTTATTGGTATTACTACCGATCAATCTTTTCGTTGCAGGAGAAATTGCCCATTGGCTCACATTCATGCTGATCAAAACAACAGTTGAATTGTATTTCTTATGGTCGGTCAGCAAGTTTTATCAACACCGTGTTGCCTTATTGTATTTCCCATTGATGCAGCCTTTACATCTTTTGTATACGGTGATTGCAGGCTGGCTGGGTAAATTTGGTTCTTATCAGTGGAAGGGAAGATCGGTAAAATAAAGATCAGACCAGACTTTCTTTTTCTTCTTGAAGTTTCCCCTCTAATACAATCACAATTCCCAGGCATAGCCAAAATAAACTTCCAATCTTATCGGTTTCAATCATATCACTCATAAAATTGATGATACCGATCATTGCTAATATGGCACCCGTGGTTAATGCCACGGTTCTAAAGAAATAACTATGCAGTTGATGATATACTTTTTGGATTCTCCATAATATTAAAAAATACAAGGAGCAAAAAATCAATAATCCAATCAATCCCTGTTCCAATGCTGTCAAAAGAAAATAATTGTGTACCGTTGAATGTTCAGGATTATTACTGACCCAGGTTTCAAATCTCTTGACAGTGTAAGGTCTGTAATTGCTGTAAAAAGTAGATGGACCAAAACCTGTCAATGGACGTTCAGCAAACATACGGGCACCGGCTACCCAGCGATAAAATCGTTCCGCATTGGAAACATCTTTCAGCGCAATGGTAGCCGACATGTGTTGAGAGAAATCAGTATGAAAGATGGTTCTATCATGATCGGGTGCAAAACGAAAATAACGTTGATCGGTAGAGAGCCATACAGTTGAAATCAGTATAGTCAATAAAGCGGTAATAATTAGAGACCCAATCATTTTTTTTTTGATGATCAATACAGTAACCAGTCCACCCAGCAATGCAATCCATGCTCCTCTTGAATACGAAAAAATCAATGCGACGATGCCGATGGTCAGCATAATTTGTAGCCATTTTCTATACCTCTTGTTCTGTTTGATATGTTGGTATGCAGCATAGGCCACTGCGAGTAAGCAAACCAACATGGCTCCATAATTGACATGGTTTCTAAAAAAGGGAAACAAGTGGCGATTGATACTGGCAAAACTAAATCCACTCATCGCATGGCGTAGCAAAGTAATCAACACCACTCCGCCCATGGGTATCAATAGATAGAGCGTCAGCTTCTCCATATTACGAATGGAATTAAGCCATAAGGCGGGCAAGATGACAAAGGGAATGATGTACCAAACTTTCGCCAGTAAAAATTTAATGGAGAGCAATGGTTGTTCAGAATAGATACTGGTTATGCCAATCCAAAGTACATGAAACATTAATAAGAGAAACAAAGGATGACGCCATACTGTTTGAGGAAAATCATTGGGTTGATGCCACCAGCGAAGCAATACCAAACCGGTAAGGATCATCATAATAGGTTCATCCGGAAAATCAAGACCCAAGGATGAAGTGATATTGATTTCTGTAGACAAAGGAAGCAATGCCAACAATAACCAAAATAATTTTTCTGTATGATGAATCAAAAATTGAAATAAATAAGGCAATAGCAAATATCCAAAAGGAATCAGTAGTAACTTACTATCATGCCAGATCACTGAAGCAATGATGGCAGCTACAAACAGCAAGGATGCTGTGATAAAAAATCTACTATGACGGATAGGAAGCTGCATATTGAAATGCTAGTATCTTCTATCTTTCAATAATAAAAAAAGGATGGAAAAAAGAAACCCTGCCAAACCTGAAATCAAAACAATATTCAGTTTATCGGGTCGTTCCGCTTTAGCCGACGGCACTGCAGGCTCTAATATATAAAGTGCCGGTGGAACTGTTTCTCCCATCAGTTGAAAGGAAGCGGCTGTTTTTCGATATCGAGATAATTCCTCCAACAATGTCTCCATGTGTTTTTGCAACAAAATTTGTTGTGTAGGACTCGCTTTTGAAATACTGTCATTCAAAGACGCATATTGTTGTTCATTATGGGTGATGGAAGCATTCAGTTGAACAGTTGCTGTCTGATAATTGCTAAGCCAAATAGATGCTAACTTTTGTTGCACTATCGCGATCATAGCATTGATGATATCAGCCGACAATTGTCTGTCTTTTGTCCAACAGACTATACGCATTTGCCCTTGCTCTGTTCTTTGAAAAGAGATATCTTTTTTGAGTTTCAGTACTGCTTTTCGGCGAAGCAATGGTAGAGAATCATCATCTAGCCCGTAATAACGAATCAAATTGAATTGATCCACCAATTGATAATAAGTGGTATCCATATCAGCCACGCCTATGATACGATCCAGGTCATCACCGGAACCGAAATAAGAATAGAGCCCTTGAATATTTTCGTTGAATAACCTGGATTTATCTGTCAGTTGTGGGTTTGCGGCAATAATTCTGGCACCGGATCGAAAATATTTGGGAACCAATAGTACGGTTACAAAAGCTACCAGCATGGCAAACAATGTAAACAACAAAATGAAACGGGTATGTTTTTGTAATACCTGAATAGTATGGCGCATATTTAAACCGGATGTGGTCATAGTATCTGAAAATACAATTAAAAATTGATTCTATTCTAACTACCGGAAGGCAGTACCACTACATTTCTGTCCAGACTCTCTTCCAATGAAATAAATGTTTCTGTTCTTTCAATGCCTTTGATTTTTTGCAATTCATCGTGCAATACGTATCGCAACTCCTGAATGTCTTTACAAACAATTTCAGCGAACATGCTATAATTACCGGTGGTATAATTCAACCGAACGATTTGAGGTATTTTTTTCAACTCTTTGGCAACGGTATCATAGAGTGAACTTTTTTCAAGGTATACGCCAATAAAAGCAATGACGTCATATCCGAGAGATTTGAGGTCTATCGATAATTTTTTACCTTTCACTACTTTTAGTTCTTCCAATTTCTTGATGCGTACATGAATGGTACCGCCGGATACAAAGAGTTTCTTACCCAGATCGGCATAAGATATCTCGGCATTTTCCATCATTTCCTGTATGATCTGGTAGTCCAGTTTGTCAAGATTCAATTTGGCAGACATTATACGACTTGTTTTTAGATTAAATTCAATATAAAGTCAAAATTATTGAATAATATCTATATTTTAAAATTATTTATTGAAATTTATACAATGAATAGAGTCTTTGTATTAATATTGTGTTGTCAAACAATGACAAAGATCTTATATACTGTGGGGTGATGAAATTTCTGGCAGACATGCCCTCTTGTCTCGGGGGTGAGGATAACAGGACAAACGTAGTGTAGAGCCGGATCGGTAGCAATATCGGTTCGACCAGGGTCGACCACTGAACTTTGCGCTATAGCTAACTGCCTCGTGGAGGTTCGATCCCTCCCCCTACAGCAAAAGAGGCTGTATCAAAAGTCCGATACAGCCTCTTTTTATTCGGGTACCTGATGGAGAAAGTTTTCATTTAGGCGATTCTCAAAGCCTTCTTTTTACTTTTGAGACTTCCTCTTTTTTTATTTTTTTACTATTGTCTATTTTAATGCTTCTTTCACAAAAACCAGGCTTCGTGGCGTCATTATTGTGTGTCATAGGATAGCAAATAAACAAACCATGGAGCATTACACCTTACAAACCCGCTTTGTTACAACAGAATCAAAGGGTAATAACCTATTGAATATCCTTACCCGTTTGTACAATAAGATTGCCTATTTACACGGTTGTCATTTGTACATCATCAATCAGGATGCAGAAAACAGTGACCATATTTTGGTGACCGAATTATGGGATTCCCCCGAAAGTCACCAACAATCACAAAGTCTGCGTGATTTCCAAGAAGCCATCTCCCAAGCCACCCCTCTTCTAGCCATTGAACCCGAAAGAACAGTATTGAAGGCTGTGGCGGGGAAAGGGCTGTTATAATAAGCAACAAGAAATAAGGAACAGGAAACAAGGAAGCGACAAGCTGCAAGCCATTGCTGTCCGGTGAAAGTAAATTTTAAAAAAGAAAGGAGGCTTTATTCGCCTCCTTTTTGGTTATTTTCAGTTTACCACAACCTAAAATAGCCATGAGTAAAGGTAGTTTTTTCACCGGACAGCCGATCTTCAATCAGATACTTTCTTTCATTCCCAGATCCCTGGTTAGCCGGATTGCGCGGGAGAGTGGTTCAGACAGGTACTGTAAATCATTAAAGAGCTATGACCATCTTGTTACGATGTTATATGCCACATTTAACCGTTGTACATCGCTTCGAGAAGTAACTACTGGTATGCTTGCGTGGGAACACCGGATTGCGCATTTAGGTATGAAAAGTCACCCAAGACGTAGT